>DAISII010000018.1:0-3460 GCA_036822115.1 Candidatus Planktophila sp. | reverse complement strand
GTTAACAGATCTGCTCGCCATGACGGCGGATCGACCGTAAAACTCTTTTCCTCAACATCGCAGCCTACGACTCGAAGTAGCTCTGCGACCTGTTTAGCTGGAATCTCAAAACCCAATGTTTTAGATACATAACTTGGGTCAATCGTTACCAAAGGTGCATAAATTGGTTGTCCATCAACCTGCGTTGAGACATGCTGGGCAGCACTGTGGGTTGTTAGAAGTTGAACAAATCGCGCTGAAGCGAATTCGGCTAATGAAGGATCAACACTGCGCTCTAAACGACGTGATGCCTCGGAGGAAAGTTTATGGCGACGAGAGTTCTTAGCGATGCATACCTCACAGAAATGAACCGCTTCTAGGGCGATCTCTGTTGTTGTCTCGGTTATCTCAGATGAGAGACCGCCCATTGTTCCGGCCAGAGCCAAAGGTTGTTCATCATCACACACCATCAAATCTTCAGGATCTAATGTGCGCTCTACACCGTCCAATGTCTTAAATTTTTGCGCCTTACCTGCGCGCTTGATCGTTAGTCCACCCTTAATCTTTGCTTTATCAAAGGCGTGCAAGGGTTGACCAAGTTCGAGCATTACATAGTTTGTTACATCTACAACTAAAGATATCGAGCGCATCCCCATCTTTTCGATACGTCGACGCATCCAGATTGGGGTTGTCGCTTTGGGATCAAAGTTAGACAAGGTGCGTAGGTAGAAAACAGATGCAGTGGATTTATCTGCGATCTTTGCAGTGACACCCTTGCCAGTTTCTTCAAACTTCAAAGCGCGTAGTGCGTCAACAGGATCTGTGAACTTTAAATTAAGAGCTGCAGCAACCTCACGAGCAATGCCACGAATACTTAAGGCATAGCCACGGTCTGGATTAACAGCTACATCAAAAATGACATCATTGATGTGCAATGCATCAATTGCATCTGCACCAATAGTGACTTCACCTTCGGCAAAAACCATAATGCCGGCATGTTCATCACTAATACCTAGTTCGCGAGCTGAACAGATCATGCCATTGGAGGTCTTTCCGTAGGTTTCGCGTGCACCAATAGCAAAATTGCCAGGAAGTACCGCCCCAGGAAGTGCTGCTACTACTAAATCCCCCACCGAAAAGTTTGTTGCTCCACAAATAACATATCTAGTTTCGCTTTCACCACAATCTATACCCACATAGCGAATAGGCTTTTTGAATTCGGTGATTTCCTCGATAGATATAACCTTTGCAAACTTGAGCGGACCGGTTAAATCTGCGCCCTGCTGAATGATTTCTTCGACCTCAAAGCCAACACGGATTAATCCCTCTGAAATCTGTTCAGCTGTAACTGCTGCAGGAATGTCTACAAACTCTTTGATCCACGATAAAGGAGCGCGCATTAAAGGCCAACTCCGAACTGTCGAGTAAAACGTAAATCGCCTTCGACGATGTCATGCATATCTGTAATTCCATGTCGAACCATGAGAGTACGTTCAAGTCCCATACCAAAAGCAAAACCACTATAAAGATCGGTGTCGATGCCACATGTGGCAAGCACCTTTGGATTCACCATTCCGCAACCACCCCATTCGATCCAGCGGTTGTTAAAAAAGATGTCTACTTCGGCACTTGGCTCTGTAAATGGAAAGAAGGATGGACGAAGACGAGTAGTTACATCTGGACCAAACATATGTCGCGCGAAATTATCTAGTGTGCCCTTTAGGTGGGCCATCGTTATGCCCTTATCGATTACTAAACCTTCCACTTGATGGAAGACAGGGCTATGTGTTGCATCAAGCTCATCAGCACGGAAGGTACGGCCGGGACACACAACATAGATAGGCGGTTGTTGTGTCAGCATCGTGCGGATCTGAACTGGTGAAGTATGGGTACGCAAAACCATTCCAGATTCAACTGGTTCGATGAAGAAAGTATCTTGCATGGTGCGGGCTGGATGATCTGCCGGAATATTGAGCGCATCAAAGTTCAGCCATCCAGATTCAAGTTCGGGGCCCTCTTCAACAGCAAAGCCTTGTTCGATGAAAAAATCAGAGACTTCGTTTTTAATGATTGTTATTGGATGCAAGCCACCGCGGTGTGAACGATTTACTGGCAAAGTTATATCGACGACTTCTTCCAGCAAAACTTTGCGATCACGTTCAGCCTCTAATGCAGCTGTTGCGTGTGCAAGTGCTTGAGCAATATCAGCTTTTGCTTCTCCAATTACTTTTCCAAAACTTGCTTTATCCTCTGGTGAAAGCGCCCCAAGCCCACGAGATGCCAATGCGATTGGTGATTTATCGCCGGCATGGGCAAGTCGGGCTGTTTTGAGAGAATCTAGATCTGTGGCGGAGGCGAAAGCCTTACGGGCATCTTCTACCCAGGTTGAAATCTCCTCAACACGCATGGGTATAACTCTATCTTGTAGTGCTTTGTTACGGCCGCATATTTGATAGGTGATACATGACAATTGAAGCCGCCGCAGAAAGATTGAGGCTCTCGGCATTGCCAGGCATCGGAATACTTACAACATCTATCGAATCGACATTCTGCCCCGTAGAAAAGCCACGAGCTTCATTTCCAAATACCGCGACCATATCGCCAGATTTTTGATACTGACTTAATTCTTTGGCACCACCAGCACCTAGCGAAAATGCGTTAATTCCCAATGCTAAAACTTCATCAATGGCAACAGATTCAAATACTGGAATATGCCACAGAGATCCGGCGGTACTGCGAACAACCTTGGGCGAATACATATCAACGCTGCCTGGTGAAGTGATTACAGCATCCATTGCAAAGGCATCGGCTGAGCGCAGAATCGTTCCTGCATTACCTGGATCTTGGACCTCTGAAAGATAGATGAATCTACGTGAGCCATCCAATGTGATGGTACTTAAATTTCGTTGCGGAATAGTGCAGATGGCCAAAATACCCTGAGGTGTGATTGTCTCGGACATTTCCTTCATTACTTCGTCGCTGACATCAACAACATTAAGGGCTGAAAGATCTGCTAATTCTTCAATCTTGATACGTCCGTTTGACGTTACATACAGAGTTTCAATTGTTGGTCCGTTGTTTGCTACCAACGCTTCGCGAGCACATTGCAATCCTTCTGCAACAAATTGGCCGGCAGCTTTTCTTTCCCTAACTCCCCTGGAACCAATAAGAGCCTTAACCCGCGCAACATGTGGCGAGTTAAGGCTCTCAATCATTATTGGAACTTAGAGTGCTGCAAGGCTCTTGCGAGCTACATCAACAAGTGTCTTGAATGTTGCAGGATCATTTGTCGCAAGCTCTGAAAGAACACGACGATCAACTTCGACACCTGAAGCCTTTAGGCCCTGGATGAAACGGTTGTAAGTAAGACCGTGTTCGCGGCAACCTGCGTTGATGCGTTGGATCCAGAGGCGACGGAAATCGCCTTTCTTATCTTTACGGTCATTAAATGCATAAACCATAGAGTGCGTAACTTGCTCCT
>DAISII010000017.1:0-11610 GCA_036822115.1 Candidatus Planktophila sp. | reverse complement strand
AGCTGTTGGTGGTTCGTAAAACTGCCACAACGCTGGGGTCTTAGGTAGAACCTTATCAGTGAAGGCTTAGTGAACTCTTGAGTATCTACCCGCTAATTCAATAAATCAGGCGAGAGGCCGCTCTCGGTATCTGGAATTCCAAGCTCTTGCGCACGCTTATCAGCCATCGCTAGTAGCCGGCGAATACGTCCGGCAATGGCGTCCTTTGTCATCGGAGGGGTGGCCAACGATCCCAACTCTTCTAACGATGCCTGGCCGTGATTAATGCGCAGATCCCCAGCCTCTTTTAAGTGATCAGGAATTGTTGGCCCAAGAATCTCCATCGCGCGTTGTACTCGGGCTGCTGCAGCAACTGCGGCGCGCGCAGAACGGCGAAGGTTTGCATCATCAAAGTTAGCAAGACGATTAGCTGTTGCGCGAACCTCACGGCGCATGCGTCGCTCTTCCCAGGCAAGCACACTTTCGTGCGCACCTAAGCGAGTGAGCAAAACACCGATCGCATCACCATCACGGATTACAACCCGATCTACACCACGAACTTCGCGAGCCTTTGCCACAATTCCCAAACGACGGGCAGCGCCTACAAGTGCAAGGGCTGCCTCTGGGCCGGGGCAGGTAATTTCAAGGGAAGAGGAGCGGCCAGGTTCGGTCAAAGAACCGTGCGCAATAAATGCACCGCGCCAAGCCGCTTCGGAATCACAAGTTGCTGCTGAAACAACCTGCGGAGGTAATCCGCGAACAGGTCGACCATTGGCATCTACTAATCCTGTTTGGCGCGCAAGGGCATCGCCTTCATTAATTACTCGAACAACGTAACGTGAACCTTTTCGCAATCCACTTGATGACAACACCGCTAAATCTGAATCATGTCCATAAATATCTGCGATGTCTTTGCGCAATCGACGAGCACTTTGCGATGTATCGAGTTCGACTTCTATAACAATTTTACCTGCTGCGATATGGAGCCCGCCAGCAAAGCGAAGAAGTGAGGAAACCTCGGCCTTGCGACAACATGGTTTGGTGATGGAGAGACGAGATAGCTCGTCCTTAACTGATGCTGTCATTGCCATGGGGCTAATCCAACCACCTACCGAGAAAAAATGTGGCCCAAATGGAGAGCTAATTTTTCAGGATCATGATGAATACTGCCCGGTGCTTTTCGAATATCTGCCACGACAATCTCTGAACCTAAGGTTGATGCTGCTTTGCGGAGCGCACCTTCGTCTCGAACAACAGATTGGTCCACCAAGCAGAAATCCACGGTTAATCCAGGTGCATAGTGATAAAAAAACTCTAGATGCTGTTCTGGGGTTGAGCCGGCAAACTCTTCGCCTTGTGACTGATTCGATGCATCAAGATTTAAAATCAAAACTTTCTTTGCTTGGGAATTTTTAAGGGCAGTTAGTTGGGCGGGTACCAGTAGGTGAGGAATCACACTTGAAAACCAAGATCCTGGGCCCATAGTTATCCATTGTGCATCTGCAATAGCAGCTAGAGCTTCCGTCCTTGCTGGTGGATCTTCTGGAATTATTCGAAGGGATTGAATATGTCCCTTAGCTGTTGCCACCTCTTTTTGTCCTCGAACAACTATGCGACCAGTTGAGGTATTGAATGTGCCTTCTATATCAAGGGCAACGGCTGCCATCGGAAGAACCCGCCCAATAACTTTTAGCAGTTGACCGACTCGATCTAAAGCAACAACAGGATCATCTCCGGCGTTCCACATTGATGCCAGTAACAAATTTCCCATGGCATGGCCGCTTAATTCACCATCACTATCAAATCTATGTTGCAGAATTTGCGCCCAGGTGCGACCCCAATCATCATCAGCGCACAATGCTGTAAGCGCCATACGAAGATCACCAGGTGGAAAAATTGCAAATTCTTCACGTAATCGACCACTTGATCCCCCATTATCTGCAACGGTAACAATTGCAGTAATTTCTTGCGTTACCTGGCGCAATGCGGCAAGGGTTGCAGCCAAACCATGACCACCACCAAGTGCAACAACTTTAGACAAACTTATTCACGCCCTACATCACGATGCGTTGGATGTGCGGAAATTTCAGGGCCGATCGCACTTAGTTGTCGTGCGATTTCTTCTGTGATTGCAACGCTACGGTGTTTTCCACCAGTGCAACCCACTGCGATTGTTACGTACTTTTTTCCTTCACGCATGTAACCATCCACCATGGAATTAACTAGCTGTACATATCCATGAACAAAATCTTTTACGCCTTCACTACCAAGAACCTTTTCGCTGACTTGTGGTGTTAGGCCTGTCAATGGGCGAAGTTCAGGTATCCAATGTGGATTCGGGATGAAGCGACAGTCCAAAACTAAATCTGCATCCACCGGGATTCCGTACTTGTACCCAAATGACAAAACATTGACTCTGATTCCTTGTAGCTTGCCTGATCCAAAAATTTCACCAATCCGCTTTTCTAGCTGGTGAACATTTAGATTACTTGTATCAATTGCAACATCTGATTGTGAACGAACATCTTCGAGCTTTTCGCGTTCGCGAGCAATTCCATCAACTATTCGATCCTTACCTTGTAATGGATGAGGTCGACGAGTTGATTCAAAACGTTGGACCAAAGATTGATCTGTTGCATCTAGAAAAACAAGCCGATAATCAGAATTACTCTTCTTGAGTTCAGATAGCGCCTGGGTTAATTCATCAAAGAAAGCTCCCCCGCGAACATCTACAACAACAGCTAATTCTTTGCCTTGCAGGCCGGTTCCTTTGTTGACTAGAGCTGGCAATAACGATGGTGGAAGATTATCGACAACATACCAACCAAGATCTTCTAAAGCATGGGCAACCGTTGATCGGCCGGCACCTGACATACCGGTCAGAATCAAGGTCTCTTGTGTCATGGAACTATTGTGTTACATCTGTCAAGAATGTGGAAACACGCTCGATTGTCTTGTCCAAGTAAGCCGGCAACATCTCTTTGTGCTCGGCATTTTTAGTCTCAAAAAGGTAGTTCAGTAGCAATAATCGCCTGTGAAGCAACAAGGCTTTCATAGAGTTTTCAGAGTACAAAGGCAAGGGGCGAATGCTCTTATAGCCATCGAGTAATGCTGTCTCTTGCTCGGGAGTATCTAAGTAATACAAAGCCACAGCAATGTCTTGTGCTTCGACACCAAAACCACAATCATCAAAATCAAAGATAGACAGCTGGTCATCGTGCCACATTAGATTCCAACCATGAAAATCAGCATGAATTATGTGTACAGATGAAGAAGCATATAAATCATCCGTGAATTTCATGATCAAATCACGAGCTTGTTCAATAAGTTGGCGATGCTTAGGATTCAATGTTGATTTACTAGAGAATAAGTAATCTTCAGTTCCCCAAAAGAAATCATTAAAGGTGGGTAGCTCTGCTTCATCAGTAAGTGTGAAACTAGATGAATTCTCATGCAACAGGGCTATCGCTCGTCCGACTGTCTGTAGCTGCGCCAGTGTTGGTTCATCTCCTATTTCTTCCCCCTCAAGCCATGAATACATGACGCCGTAGATTATGTGGCCAGAATCTGCATGTAGCGCCGAAACAACATACCGATCATCAACAGATGCGATAGGTGCTGGGACATTGATCGACGGGATACGTGCAAGATCTCGGACCCATTGGGTCTCGGCTTGAATATTTGGAAGAGTGCGAGTTGAGTTTATGTTCAATCGTAAGGCGTACTTCTGCCCAGATTGAGTCGAGACCGCAAAGGTAGCGTTGAACTCAAAGTTGATGCTCTCCACATCGGCTTTACGTATTCCATACTTCTTTAGGATTTCATGTGCAAAGACGGTCAAAGAGTCTGTTTGAATCTTTACATCCTGATCAAAGAAATTATCAATCATCTCTAATGTCCTAGAATCTCGCCAGTTTCAGTGTTTACTTTCTGCGAAGAAATAGTACTTAAATGCTCTTCGATAATCGACGCGATCTTGGAACCAATGCCGGGTGTTGCTGCAATGTCATCTACATTGGCTTTGCGAATGGCAGCCACAGATCCAAATCGGTCTAGAAGTGCTGCTCTGCGGGCAGAACCTAACTGCGGAATGTCATCCAATACAGACTCCAGCATCACCTTAGATCTGCGGGATCTATGGAACGAGATCGCAAAGCGGTGAGCTTCATCGCGGATTCTCTGCAGTAGATACAGGCCTTCGCTATTTCTCGGCAAGATCAATGGATCGCTCGATCCTGGGATCCAAACCTCTTCCAAACGCTTAGCTAAACCACATAAAGCAATGTCTGTAATACCTAGTTCATTTAATGCACGTTGTGCGGCACTTACCTGTGGCGCGCCACCATCAACAACAATTAATTGTGGTGGGTATGCAAACTTGCTCGGCTTGCCACCAAGTTCAGCCACCTCTGCTTCATTCTCTTGGCGATCATCAATCAAGCGCTTAAGGCGACGAGTGATCACTTGATGCATGGCTCGAGTGTCATCAAAACCTTCATCTGTATTAATAATGAAGCGGCGGTACTCACTCTTCTTTGCCATTCCATCTTCAAAGACAACCATTGATGCAACCACCGATGTGCCGGAGATATTGGAAATATCAAAACACTCAATGCGCAATGGGGTGCGACTCAAATTCAAAGACTCTTCAATTTCAGTCAACGCTTTACCGCTCACAGCAGCATCAGTTGCGCGCTTACTCAAGTATTGAATCAATGAGTATTGAGCGTTTCTCTTCACCGTATCGAGCAGTTCGACCTTCTCGCCTCTTTGCGGGGCCTTAATCTCAACTTTTGAAGATCCTAAAGTTTCCAGCCACTTTTCCAACTGATCTTTATCAACCGGTTCACTGTTTACATAAATATTGCGTGGCACAGCCATCGCTCCAGAACCGTAAATTGAATATAGCAAGGCTGTTAAAACATCTTGTCCCTCCAGGACCATTTCTTGATCAACTATCCACGACCTAGAACCCTTAACTGAACCACGCTGCATTGAAAAGATTGATCCAGCTGCATGGAAGCCATCTTGATACAGTGAAATAAAGTCACCATCTAAATCATCTGAGAAGTTGCCTTCTGTGGATTTCTGCGCTTTTTCAAAAGAATCAATCTGATCGCGCAAACGCGCCGCTCTTTCGAACTCCTCATTATTTGCCGCATTCTGCATCTCTTCATGCAGTTTAGGCAGGATGTTCTCCATGCCAGACTCCATAAAGTCATTTAAACGTTGGGCTAATTGCTGGTGATCTTCTTTAGAAATCCAGTCCACACATGGCGCAGCGCATTTGCCGATGTCACCCAATAAACACTGTCTTTTGCTCTTACGTGCACGCGTGAAGTTTGCAGAAGAACAGGATCTGACCGGAAACACTTTCAGTAGAACTTCGAAGGTATTGCGAAGGGCCCACGCATTTGTATAGGGACCAAAGTATTTAAGACCGGGGCGTTTATCTTTGCGGGTAATAAAGATCATTGGATACTCGTCATTGAGAGACAGAGCAAGGTATGGATAGGACTTGTCATCCTTGAATTGAACGTTGTACTTAGGTTGATGTTGTTTTATCCAACTAAATTCCAGGGCCAGCGCTTCAAGTTCGGTGCTTACGATGGTCCAGTCAACCCTGACCGCTTCATGCACCATTCGATAGGTCTTGGTCGCCAAATTGGCCTGAAAGTAATTGCTTAAACGGTTCTTAAGATTTTTCGCTTTGCCAACATAGATGATCTTGTCTTTGGCATTGTAAAAACGGTACACACCAGGATGTTCCGGGATGTTGCTTGGCCGATAACTTTGGGGATCTGCCATTGCACTACTTCTTTGCTGGCGCTTTTCTATTTGTCTTTAAAATTTCTCCCAGGAACTGGCCGGTATAACTCTCTTTCACCTTTGCCACTTCTTCTGGTGTTCCTTCGGCAACAACTAATCCCCCACGGAATCCACCTTCAGGTCCCATATCAATCACCCAGTCTGAACACTTAATGACATCAAGGTTGTGTTCGATCACAACAACAGTGTTACCGGTATCAACCAAACGGTTAAGCACTGTTAACAACTTATTGACATCTTCAAAGTGCAAACCAGTGGTTGGTTCATCTAAGACATAGATGGTGCGGCCAGTTGATCTGCGTTGTAGCTCAGTTGCAAGTTTTACACGTTGTGCTTCGCCGCCGGACAACGTTGGAGCAGATTGACCTAAGCGAACATAGCCAAGTCCCACATCATTTAGGGTCTTTAAATATCGAGCAATCGCTGGGACAGATTCGAAGAAACCGCCCGCTTCTTCGATAGGCATATTCAAAACTTCAGCGATCGTTTTGTTTTTGTAATGAACTTCTAGGGTTTCGCGGTTATAGCGCGCGCCATGGCAAACCTCGCAGGGCACATACACATCTGGCAAGAAGTTCATTTCAATTGTGATTGTTCCGTCACCCGAACAGTTTTCGCAGCGGCCGCCCTTTACGTTAAAGGAGAAACGCCCTTGTTGGTAGCCGCGAATCTTGGCTTCGCTAGTTTCCGCAAAAAGTGCGCGAATTTTGTCGAAGACGCCGGTGTAGGTCGCTGGGTTGGAACGCGGCGTGCGTCCAATTGGCGATTGATCAACGTGAACAACTTTGTCCAGCAATTCAACACCAGTGACCGTACGGTGACGACCTGGTACTAAGCGCGCACCATTTAGCTTGTTTGCTAAAACGGTATACAAAATGTCATTTACTAGAGTGGACTTACCGGAACCACTAACACCAGTTACTGAAACAAATACACCCAAAGGTACTTCGACATCAATTTCCTTAAGGTTGTTTTCCTTTGCACCCTTAACCACGAGCTTGCGTTTTGGATCAATAGGGCGACGAGTCTTAGGGATTGCAATTGATTTGCGACCTGATAAATATGCTCCAGTGATTGATTCTTTCGAGGCAATCAAATCTTCGTAGCTGCCAGAGACAACAACCTTGCCACCATGTTCACCAGCACCTGGGCCGATATCAACAATCCAGTCAGCGGTGCGAATAGTTTCTTCATCGTGTTCTACAACGATGAGCGTATTACCTAGATTGCGCAGGCGGGTAAGAGTTTCAATTAAGCGTTTGTTATCACGTTGATGTAATCCAATTGATGGTTCATCGAGTACGTAGAGCACACCTACTAGACCACTACCGATCTGAGTTGCTAGACGGATGCGCTGTGCTTCACCTCCGGACAAAGATCCAGCAGGACGAGCAAGTGAAAGGTAATCAAGACCAACATCTAATAAGAAGCCAAGGCGAGCATTTACTTCCTTCATCACGCGCTCTGCGATCTGTGCCTCCCGCTTATTAAGCTTGATCTGCTTTAGAAAAGTCGCACAATCTGCAATGGAAAGTTCACAAATTTGCGAAATGTTTTTGTCCCCGATTGTTACTGCAAGTACCTCTGGTTTTAAACGAGCTCCGTTGCACTTTTCACAGGAGATCTCGCGCATATAGGCCTCGTATTTATCGCGGCTGTAATCGCTATCTGTTTCCTCATGACGGCGGTGAATAAAGGGAATAACTCCTTCAAAGCCGGTTGTGTAATTTCGGGCTCCATAGCGACCCTTGTACTTCATCTTAATTTCATACTCATAGCCGTTAAGGATTGCTTCACGCGCTTTTACAGAGATCTTCTTCCAAGGCGTATCAAGTGAGAAGGGCAAATCTTTTGCAAGAGCTTCTAGTAAACGCAGGAAGTAATCTGATGATTGTCCACCCGACCAAGGCGCAATCGCGCCATCATTAATTGAAATCGAATCATCAGGAATGATCAGATCCTCATCAACCTCTTTTTTAGTACCAATACCTGAACACTCGGCACATGCTCCAAAGGGAGAGTTAAATGAGAACGACCGGGGCTCGAGTTCCTCAAAGGAAAGCTCGCAATCATGGCAGGCAAGATGCTCGCTATAGGTGCGCTCTTTGTCAGCCCCCTTTGCATCCACAAAATCAAGCACAACAATTCCGGAGGCAAGTCGTAACGCCGTTTCAATTGAATCTGTAAGACGCGTCTTACTTTCAGCCTTTGCAGTTAAGCGATCAATAACAACTTCGATGGTGTGCTTTTCCTGCTTTTTAAGCTTTGGTGCATCAGAAAGCTGAACTACTTCCCCATCGATGCGTGCGCGTGAATATCCTTGTGTGATTAAATCACTGAACAACTCAACAAATTCACCCTTTCGTGCACGAATAACTGGTGCCAAAACCTGAAACTTTGTTGCTGGTGGGAGCTCAAGAATCTGATCAACAATTTGTTGGGGAGATTGACGGGTAACAGCCTTGCCACAATTTGGGCAATGTGGTCGACCTGCACGAGCAAATAAAAGACGCAAGTAGTCATAAACCTCGGTGATAGTTCCAACGGTTGAGCGAGGATTTCGGTTGGTTGATTTCTGATCAATTGAAACAGCAGGAGACAAGCCTTCGATGAAATCCACATCGGGCTTGTCCATTTGCCCTAAGAATTGACGGGCATAGGCTGACAAAGATTCAACATAGCGACGTTGACCTTCGGCAAAGATTGTGTCAAAGGCAAGTGATGACTTTCCCGAACCAGACAAGCCAGTAAATACAACTAATGCATCTCGTGGAAGTTCGATGGAAACATTTTTGAGGTTGTGTTCGCGTGCTCCGCGCACAACCAACTTATCGATACTCAAACCCCGGCCTCTTCCATCATTCGTAGCTCTTTCTTCAAAATCTTGATCTCATCACGCAAGCGCGCGGCAACCTCAAATTGAAGTTCAGATGCAGCATTTCTCATCTGATCGGTGAGCGAGCCTATCAACGCGATCAAATCCTTGCGCGGCAAAGATACCGAGGATTTATCAAAAATTCCGGAAGATGCGCCAACCTTCTTGGCCCCGCCCTTCTCATGGGACAAAAGCTCTTCCGTATCTTCACTCTCACGATTGATTAAATCAGTTATGTCGGCGATTTTCTTGCGCAATGGCTGAGGGTCAACGCCTCGTTCCAGGTTATAGGCAACCTGTTTTGCGCGACGACGGTTTGTCTCATCTATTGCCTTGGCCATTGAATCAGTTATGCGGTCTGCATACATATGAACTTCACCCGATACGTTACGAGCAGCACGACCAATAGTTTGAATCAACGAGGTTGCTGAACGGAGGAATCCTTCTTTGTCAGCATCTAAAATTGCAACAAGTGATACTTCGGGTAGATCTAAACCTTCGCGCAGTAAATTGATACCAATCAAGACATCGTAATCGCCGGTGCGAAGTTCGCGAAGAAGTTCGACTCGGCGCAAAGTATCTACTTCAGAGTGCAGATATCTGACATTGACCCCACGCTCTTGCAGGTAATCAGTTAAGTCTTCCGACATCTTCTTTGTTAGTGTTGTGACAAGTACGCGCTCATTTTTTGCTGCGCGGATATTAATTTCGTTGAGTAGATCATCAATCTGACCCTTAATTGGTTTGATTACAATCTGCGGATCTACCAATCCTGTTGGGCGAATAACTTGTTCTACGACATCTCCATTGACCTTGGCCATCTCATACTTACCCGGTGTTGCGGAAAGATAGAGAGTTTGTCCGGTTCGTTCAGAGAATTCTGGAAATTTAAGTGGGCGATTATCCATGGCACTGGGTAAGCGGAATCCATGCTCAACTAATGTGCGTTTACGTGAGGCATCGCCTTCAAACATCGCACCTAATTGTGGAACAGTCACATGGCTTTCATCGATCACAACCAAGAAATCTTCAGGAAAATAATCGAGCAAGCAATGTGGAGCAGAGTCTGCAGGGCGATCATCCAAGTGTCGAGAATAGTTTTCGATTCCGCTGCAAAATCCGATTTGCTCCATCATCTCAATATCAAATGTTGTGCGCATCCGTAGACGTTGAGCTTCTAGCAACTTGCCCTGCTTTTCAAAAAGGTTTAGCTGAACCTGTAGTTCATCCTGAATATCGCCAATAGCGCGCTTCATTGTTTCAGGGCCAGCGGCGTAATGCGTTGCCGGGAAAATGAAGATCTCCTCTTCCTCTCGGATGATCTCCCCCGTTAACGGATGAAGCGTGGTCAATTTTTCGATCTCATCACCAAACATTTCAATGCGAATCGCCAGCTCTTCATACATAGGAATGATCTCGATCGTGTCCCCGCGCACGCGGAATGTGCCGCGCTCAAAGGCCATGTCATTGCGTTTGTACTGAACATCTACAAATCGGCGCAGCAGTGCATTGCGTTCGATTTCTTCCCCAACTCGCAGGCGCACCATACGATCCACGTATTCCTGCGGGGTACCCAAGCCATAAATGCAAGAAACTGTTGCAACAACAATGACGTCGCGACGAGTCAGCAGTGAATTAGTGGCGGAGTGACGTAACCGTTCCACCTCTTCGTTAACGCTCGAGTCCTTTTCAATAAAGGTATCTGTCTGTGGAACATAGGCTTCTGGTTGGTAATAGTCGTAATAAGAAACAAAGTACTCGACTGCATTGTTAGGAAGTAGCTCACGAAACTCATTTGCTAGCTGGGCAGCCAAGGTCTTATTTGGCGCAAGTACCAAAGTTGGACGCTGTAGCTGTTCAATCAGCCAGGCAGTTGTTGCCGACTTTCCAGTACCTGTGGCACCAAGTAGCACAACATCTTTCTCTCCGGCATTGATTCTTTTTGTTATCTCAGCGATGGCAGCAGGCTGATCTCCAGCTGGAACGTAATCACTGATTACTTGAAAGGGCTCAACTCTGCGTTGTAGATCAGATATTGGGCGCATTTGCCAAGCCTACTTATTAATTATCGTGGAGGCTATCCCAAATGTTTTCAACTTGGCGCAGCAGCTCATCTTCGCTTCCATCATTTTCTATGAGGAAATCAGCAACCTCTATGCGCTGTTCACGAGTGGCCTGCGCTGCTATTCGGCCTTCTATCTCAGAGATCTGCATTCCCCTGCCCCGCAAACGAGCGATCCGGTTTTCCATTTCAGATTCGACCGTTATCACCACATCAAATTTTTCGTGCGCTTTTGTTTCAACCAACAATGGAATCTCGTACACCAGAACCTGATCACCCTTTAGGGATGCAACCACTTCTTCGAATTCTCGACGAACAAATGGATGAACTATGTTCTCTAACTGTTTCTTGGCTGCTGGATCTTTAAAAATCAGATCACCCAAAGCTCTACGATCGATGTTTCCATCCTTCAAAATTCCATCACCAAACATCGTTACAACTTCATCAAAGCCATCTGATCCACGTTCAATCGCAGCCCTTGCAAATTGATCCGCATCAACCACCAGCGCACCGAGTTCAGCAAAGTACTGCGCGGCAAGTGACTTGCCGCAACCAATGCCCCCAGTCAACCCAATAACCCGCATACTGAAATCTTAGCGTGACTGAATTCTTTTAAAAGGGGATTTGGATGGAGCAAGAAAGGGTGCTAGATAAAATAAAAGGGAGTCCAGTTGAAGTAAGCGAGGGTCAAACGTTTTTCTCGCGACTTCAAGCTGGACTCCCTTTTAGGAGTATTACTTATTCGGCAGCAACAACTTCCTCTGCGCCTTCAACTGGAGCAGCAGCTGCGTCAGCAACCTTTGCTTCAGACTTCTGCTTCTTGTGTGCCATGAAACGCTCTTGCGCTTGGGCGTACTGCTTTTCC
>DAISII010000016.1:0-11734 GCA_036822115.1 Candidatus Planktophila sp. | reverse complement strand
TGTTCTCAGGTCTTGCAGTTAACGCGGTATCACGTGCAGCTGGCGCAGTTGTTGTCGAAGTTCGCGAACAGTTCCGCTTGCACCCAGGAATCATGAAGGGAACTGAAAAGCCTGATTACGGTCGTGTAGTAGATATTTGCACACGCGATTCATTGCGCGAATTAGTTACTCCAGGATTGCTCGCTGTTATGGCTCCAATCGCTGTTGGTTTTGGTCTTGGTGTTGGCGCTCTTGGTGCCTACTTGGCCGGTGCAATTGGTACCGGAACACTGATGGCTGTATTCCTTTCAAACTCAGGCGGTGCTTGGGATAACGCTAAGAAGATGGTTGAAGATGGCCATCACGGTGGAAAGAATTCAGAGGCACACGCAGCAACAATCGTTGGTGACACTGTTGGAGATCCATTCAAGGACACAGCAGGTCCAGCAATTAACCCACTGATCAAGGTTATGAACCTTGTTGCATTGTTAATTACTCCAGCAATTGTTTCTCTTGCACTTGGCAACGGTGAAACAACAAGCACAGCGATCTCACTATTTGCAGTTGCAGTGATAGTCGGTGCGCTCATCCGTAACCGTCGCCAAGCAACCTCAATTACTGTCTAACGCATAGGAAACTTCCCCCTACTTATGGCGAAAGCAAAGACCGACCTGATCAAGCTGGTGATTGTTGAATCACCAGCGAAAGCCAGAAAAATTGGTGGATACCTCGGCGACGGATACGTCGTCGAGGCTTCCGTCGGTCATATTCGCGATTTACCTCAGCGCGCTGCAGATATCCCAAAAGAGTATAAAAAAATTGCCTGGGCTAAAGAGGGCGTAGATATCGAAAACGATTTCGCACCGCTGTATGTAATCAACCCAGATAAAAAAGCTAAAGTCGCCGAATTAAAGGCGTTAATGAAAAATGCCGAAGAATTAATTCTGGCAACGGACGAGGACCGCGAAGGCGAAGCAATTGCCTGGCACTTGGTAGAAGTTCTGGAACCAAAGATTCCAATCAAGCGCATGGTCTTTAATGAAATTACCAAAGAAGCAATCCAAGCTGCAGTAAATGACACCCGCGATCTGGATTATCACTTAATTGATGCACAAGAAACTCGTCGCGTCCTTGACCGTTTATTTGGGTACCGGTTGTCCCCTGTTTTGTGGAAGAAAGTTATGCCACGTATTTCAGCAGGCCGCGTGCAATCTGTTGCCACACGACTTATTGTTGAAAAAGAGCGCGAACGCATGGCCTTTATTTCTAGCGCCTGGTGGGATTTAGCAGCGGTTACCGCCCTTGGCTTTAATGCTCGATTGCTCGAAGTAAATGGTATCAAAATGGCGAGTAGTTCCGACTTCGCGGCAGATGGCCTAATAAAAGAAAAGTCATTAGCAAACATTTTGTTGTTAGATGAAGTTGGTGCACGTGGCCTAGTTGAGTCCCTAAAGAGCAGTGATTTGACTGTTAAATCAATGGAAGAAAGCCCACGCACCGAACGACCAAAGCCACCATTTACAACATCAACGATGCAACAAGATGCAGGTAGCCGACTTGGTTGGGGCGCACAGATCACAATGCGCATCGCACAACGTTTATATGAAAATGGTTACATCACCTACATGCGTACCGACAGCGTTAACTTGTCTGGACAAGCGGTCACAGCTGCGCGCAACGCTGCCAAAGCTTTATACGGAGCAGACCATGTCGCAGATGCTCCGCGTACATATCTTGGTAAAACAAAGAATGCACAAGAAGCACACGAAGCGATTCGCCCAGCAGGTGATGTGTTTAAGACACCGGGTGAGTTAGCACCAGAACTTTCACGTGATGAGTTCGCACTGTATGACTTAATTTGGAAGCGCACAGTTGCTTCACAAATGGCAGATGCTAAAAAGATGCAGATGCGCGTTGATTTTGATGCGACTACAAATGATGGCAAGAAAACAATCTTCCGCGCCAACGGTTCTGTTATTACCTTCGCAGGTTTTCTTGCTGCCTACGATGACATTGTCAGTGATGAAAATAAAGATGAAGAGTCCGAGGACAAGCGCTTACCTGCAATGACAGTGGGCCAAGCAGTTAAAGTAAATGAATACACCTGCGAAGGCCACGAAACAAAGCCACCTGCCCGTTACACCGAGCCAACACTTGTAAAGAAGTTAGAAGAACTCGGTATTGGTCGTCCATCTACTTTTGCATCGATTATTCAAACTATTCAAGATCGCGGATATGTGTACAAGCGTGGTCGCGCATTAGTGCCGACTTTTCTTGCTTTTTCAGTGACAGGGTTGCTCGAAACTCACTTTACAAAGCTGGTTGATTACGAATTTACAGCCAGTATGGAAGAGGATCTAGACAAGATTGCAGCAGGTGAAGCAGGCCGCGTTGATTGGCTACGTGACTTCTTCTACGGCGTTGATGGTCAACCAGGACTTAATGAACTATCAGCAGATCTTGGTGTGATTGATGCCCGTGCAACAAACACCATGAACCTGTCCCCTGAAATTGAAATTCGTGTTGGTCGCTACGGCGCATACCTGCAAGAAAACAAAGAGGGCGAAGATCGCAAGCTGGCAAATATTCCAGAAAGCCTGGCACCAGATGAATTAACTCTGGCAAAGGCAATTGAATTATTAGCAGCACCTTCTGGTGAGCGCGAACTAGGAATTGATCCTGCAACTAATTTGCCGATCATTGCAAAGAGCGGTCGCTTTGGTCCTTACATCACCGAAGTTTTACCAGAGTTACCAGTAGAGCTAACCGCATCAGGTAAGAAGAAAAAGAAAAAGGCAGATGCACCAAAGGCAAAGACCGCCAGCCTGCTGTCAACAATGACATTAGACACCGTCACATACGAAGATGCGTTGCAGCTGTTGTCATTGCCAAGAACGCTTGGCACCAACAGCGCAGGCGATGACATCACTGTGCAAAACGGTCGTTACGGTCCTTACTTAAAGGCAGGCGTTGATTCACGCACACTGACATCTGAAGAACAGTTGTTCACGATGACTTTAGATGAAGCCCTTGAGATTTATTCAAAGCCAAAGGAACGTCGTCGCGGAGTTGCAAAGCCACCAGTAAAAGAACTTGGTATTGATCCAACTTCACAAAAGGCGCTAATCATTAAAGATGGTCGCTTTGGTATGTATGTAACCGATGGTGAAACAAATGCAACACTGCGCCGTGGTGATACTGCAGAGGGAATGACCTTAGATCGCGGGTTAGAGCTGCTTGCAGGCCGCCGTGCTTGGGAAGCAGAAAACGGTCCATCACCAAAGAAGACACGTAAGAAAGCTGCTCCAAAGCCTAAGAAGGGCGATACCGCACCAACTCTTACCAAGAACGTTGTTAAAAAAGCAGGTGCCAAGAAAGCTGCGAAGAAAGCAGCATCAGGCAAAGCAAAGAAAAGCGCTGAATAAAGCCACTTCTGGCCGTATTCACGCCTGCCGATAGACTTCCGCCATGCCAAAGACGCTCCCAACCCCTGCCGCACCTGCGCAGGATGTAACTCGCGGCGTCTTGGCAATCAAACCTTTCCGCAAACTGTGGAACTCGATGGTGTTTTCATCCCTTGGTGATTGGCTTGGTCTTCTAGCAACAACTGCAATGGCCCAACAACTCTCCGGTGGCGATTACGCAACAGCAAACTTTGCCATCGCAGGTGTCTTTATCGCTCGCTTATTACCAGCTGTTTTCTTGGGACCACTTGCAGGAGTAATCGCCGATAAGTTAGATCGCCGCAAATTAATGGTTACCTGCGATGTCCTGCGCACCGCGCTCTACATCTCGATTCCAATTTTCCACAATTACTTCTGGCTATACACCGCAACAATTTTGGTGGAGTGCATAACTTTGTTCTGGTCACCAGCCAAGGAAGCATCAGTTCCTAACTTGGTACCACGCGAACGTTTAGAAAATGCTAACCAGGTTACTTTGCTTGCCGCGTACGGCACGGCACCAATAGCGGCGCTGTTATTCACCTTTCTTTCTTTGTTCACATCAGCGATTAATGTAACTTTTGGAATTAATTCGACCGCAATTGATCTTGCACTGTATGCAAACGCACTGTCATTTGCCTTTGCTGCATTTACTATCTGGGGATTGCGCGAAATTCCAAAAGGCGCTGCAGAGAAACACTCAGCAGATTCTGGAATTCTTAAATCTCTAAACGAAGGCTGGAAAGCAGTATCTGGCAGCAAAATTATTCGCGGCCTAATCGTTGGAATGGTCGGAGCATTTGTTGCAGCCGGAGCGGTTATTGGCCTGGCCCGAACATTTGTGGGCGATCTTGGCGGCGGAGAAGCTGCATACGGTGTTCTATTCGGCGCAGTCTTTACTGGTTTAGCCGCCGGAATCGCCTTTGGCCCAAAAGTCTTTGCACAATTTTCTCGCCGCCGTTTATTTGGCGCATCGCTAGCCACATCGGGTTTATTCCTAGTCGCGCTAGCTGCAATTCCCAACCTAGTTTTGGCCGTCTTTATCGTTGTAATCCTTGGTGCATTTAGCGGAATAACCTGGGTAACTGGCTTCACGATGTTGGGCATGGAGGTCGCCGATGATGTGCGCGGCCGCACCTTTGCTTTCGTGCAAAGCCTGATCCGCGTGGTTTTAGTTGGTGTTCTTGCAATCGCACCATTAATCGCAGCTTCTATTGGCCAGCACAGTGTCAAATTTCAAAATACCGAAATTAGTTATAACGGCGCAGCGGTAACAATTTTATTCGCAGGATTAATCGCTTCCTTAATTGGACTCATTTCTTATAAGCAGATGAAGGATCGTCCAAATGTTTCACTGTGGTCTGATGTAACAAATGCTCTAAAGGGCGAACTAGGTAGCATTACCGGCGCCCCAACGAAGGGCGTCTTTATTGCCTTTGAAGGTGGCGAAGGAATTGGCAAGTCAACGCAATCTAAATTGTTAAAAGCATGGCTAGAACAAGAAGGCGAAACAGTTGTTTTGTCCCGCGAACCAGGTGGCAGTGATTTAGGAATCGAAATCCGCAAAATCTTATTGTCACATTCGACCGGTGAAATTAGCCCACGCGCCGAAGCACTTCTATACGCAGCAGATCGCGCGCACCATGTGTACAGCGTTATTCGTCCAGCACTTGCCCAAGGCGAAGTTGTAATTAGTGACAGATACTTTGATTCATCAATTGCATACCAAGGCGCAGGCCGCGTATTACAACCTGGCGAAGTTGCGCGAATTTCTAGATGGGCATCTGAATCACTGTTTCCAACGCTAACTATTATTATTGATTTACCTCCACAAGTTGGACTTGCTCGGCTAAAGAGTAAAGACCGCCTTGAATCTCAACCAATAGATTTCCACGAACGTGTGCGTCAAGAGTTTTTGCAATTAGCAGCACTTGATCCAGAACGTTACGTCATCATTGACGGCAATCAATCTATCGAAGACACGCACACCGCAATCATTTCTCGCGTTAGTGAAATCCCTGCACTAAAGCGCAATGCAGTCGAAGACAAAGGCAATCTGTTGCTGCGTCCAATTCGCGCAGCAGGTAAAGCTGTTAAAAAAGCTAGCCCCAAGAAGAAGCCAGCTAGTAAAAAGTGAGCGTTTATAGCGACCTTGTAGGCCAAGAACATGTTGTTGAAATTCTGCAAAAGGCTGTCGCTGCAACACGAAGCGGTGAAGAAACACAGGAAATGACGCATGCGTGGGTTTTTACAGGTCCTCCAGGATCTGGTCGATCATCTGCCGCAGTGGCATTTGCACAAGCACTGGTCTGCACAAAGGATGGCTGCGGAACATGCAATGAATGTAAATCCGCTGCCAACGGTGCGCACCCAGATGTTGAAGTAATTGTTACCGAAGGTCTGTCAATCAAAATCGATGAAGTCCGTGAATTGTTAACACGTGTTGCCTGGGCGCCATCAATGGGCGGGTGGCGCGTTGTGGTTATGGAAGATGCGGACCGTCTTACCGAATCTGCAGCCAATGCTTTGCTAAAAGCAATTGAAGAACCCGGCAACCGAACAGTCTGGTTGTTGTGTGCACCGACCTTGCATGATGTGTTGCCAACCATCCGCAGCCGTTGTCGCCACCTGCAATTAGTCACACCATCAAATCAAGCTGTTGCACAAGTACTGCAAGCTCGAGACGGCATTTCACCCAACATGGCAGATTTTGCAGCCCGAGTTTCACAAGGCCACATCGGTCGTGCCCGCTATCTTGCAAACAATGAATCAGTACGCAACACCCGCACCACAATCATGAAGTTGCCATTAAGGCTTCAGGGAATTTCATCTGCCTTTGCTGCAGCACAAACACTTATTGATCTGGCCACAGATCAAGCAACTCAAGCTGCAGAGTTAAGAAATGAAAAAGAGGTTGATGACCTTTCGCTTGCATACGGTAAAGGTGCAACAGGCCGTGGCATGGCAACCGGTGGCAGCAAAGCAATTAAAGATTTAGAGAAAGAACAAAAGACCCGCCAAACCCGAATGATCCGCGATGGGTTGGACGCAGCGCTGCTCGACATTGCAACCTTCTACCGCGATGTCATGATGATTCAAGCAGGTGCTAACGATGCCCTGATCAATAAAGAGCTTGAAACCGAGATCCGCACCATGGCTGAAAAAACCAAGCCGCAAGCAACAATCAAGAAGATCAACGCCATCATGGATGCCCGCACCAACCTGAGCCACAACGCGGCCCCATTGCTAACCGTTGAAGCGCTCATGTGCGTCCTGGCTCGCTAGTTACCTAACTCAATTTTTCGGGCCCTTGGGCGAATAAAAACAACCTAACCCCTGGGTGACACGTCCCATAGTTCCGCCTATGATTTGCAGCTACGCAACCGATAGAAACCTTTTCAGATTTGAGACCAAATTGAAGTCGACCCCCAAAATCGCACAGTATTCATACCTAGTGCAGAGATATTTCTCTTTTCTTCTTCCATTAGTGATGCTGGTATCGACTCTTACGGCAATCTCCATCTTTCACGTTCCAGTTCAGGCATCGGCGACTCCACTTACCTGCGCACAAGGAGGGCCCTGTTCCGTTGGTGAAATCGGACCTGCGGGTGGAATCGTTATTTATGTAGGATCCTCCACAATTAATCAGGTCTCGGGTATTAGTGCCGGAGGAATGTATTTGGAAGCTGCACCAACCACTTTCAGGATGGATTCCCCTTACGGAAGTTACGAATGGTGCGAGGGTCCTAATAATGGAAATGCAACTCTCATTGGAGCAGCTAACGCCTCGCTCGGTTCTGGCGCATCAAACACTGCCATTATGGTTTCAAAATGTGCAGCAGGTGCGGGAAATGTTGCAGCAAATTACTCTAAGAATGGTTATTCGGATTGGTTCCTTCCATCATCAGCAGAACTCGAGTATTTGAGTGCACATGCGTCCGATCTCAATCTGGGCCGCGCCAGATCTTACTGGGGTTCCAATGAAGTTGATTCAACGGTTGCAGCAACACTTGTAACTTCACATGGTGAAGTTGGTGGTAGTAATAAAGAAGAGCAAGAACTGTTGTGGCCAATTCGTGCCTTTAGTCCTGGCGACCCGCTACCTGGGCCACAAGTTGCGATTACTCGAGCTTCATTTGGATCAGAACGCAAAATTACATTTATCAACCAGCCCCAGGTCACAATTCAAGATGCAAGTAGTAACACGGTTTCTTCATCCTCTGCCGTAGTCACTGCAACCGTCAGTGCAGGTGGAATATTGATTGGAGCAACAACCGCTACGGCAACTCGGGGAGTTGCAACCTTCACAAACCTTGGGCTTGATGGAACAGTTGGCACTACCTACACCATTACCTACACATCGCCTGGTCTAACCCCAGCAACTGCAAGCGTTACTCTGACAGGTACGACATGTGACGGAGCAACATTCACCTGTCAGGTTGGAGACATCGGCCCTGGTGGTGGAAAGATTTTCTATGTTGCTCCGGAAACATTTTCTTGTGGACAAACGCTTTCTTCTACTTGTAAATACCTCGAAGCTGCACCGATAACAGGATCAGGGGCCTGGACCGATGCCACTTATGCCTGGTCTGGAAACACAAACACAGCAGTGGGGTCAACCTCAACTGCAATTGGAACCGGATATAGCAACACCTTAAAAATGGTTCAACAAAGCGGTGCGGGGATGTTAGGCGCTGGCTCTGTAGCAAGAAATTATCGAGGGGGCGGCAAGAACGACTGGTATTTGCCATCTAAAGATGAGCTAAATGAAATCACATCAAACCAAGTGCTTTTAAGTGCAACAGCTGGTTATTGGTCCTCATCTGAAGCTACTGCGACTGGCGCGTGGGATCAAGGCAGCAACGGTGTTCAAGGTGTGGCAGATCCCGGGAAACAGCAAACCACACCTGTTCGTCCTATTCGCGCATTTGGTTCAAGTGCTCCTGAAGTAGCAATAATTTATGAATCAGCAATTACAGGGGTTACTCCACCTGTTAGCGGTGCAACCCCAGATACGACAGTGACTGCAGTAAATGGTTATACGGGAACTGTCTCCTGGTCTGGTTCACCAACAACTTTTGCCGCAGCAACTGCATACACAGCAACAATCACTCTTACTCCAGCATCTGGCTTCACGCTAACGGGAGTCACTGCCAATTTCTTTACGGTTGCAGGTGCAAGATCTGTGACACATTCCGCGGATTCAGGAGTAATCACCGCTGAGTTTTCAGCAAGATTCCCCTGCGGAGATGGGACTTATTCGGTTGACTCATCCGGCACACTGACGAGTGCGGAAGGTTGCACAGGAGATCTAGTCATTGATGATTATGTTCAGCGAATTGGAGATTACGCCTTCTACTTCAACCCAAATTCAATCACCAGTCTCACAATTCCTGATTCAGTTTTGTCTGTTGGCGAATGGTCTTTTGCTAACACAACCGCACAAGTTGTTAACATTGGCTCAGGATTAACCTCTATCAACGGCAACGGATTTGGCTCCGGTTCAATTCGGGAGTTCAATGTTTCTGCGGGCAATTCTATTTTTAGCTCAACTTCCGGAGTTCTCTTCAATAAGAATAAAACTACTTTAGTTCACTATCCATCCGGCAATGTAAACACTTCTTACACAGTCCCAAATAGCGTAACCGAAATCGGGAGTCCCGCATTTAGCGGAGGTATTTATTTACAGTCTGTAGTTATTCCAGATTCGGTTACAGCACTAGGCGGAGGATTTCAACAAAACAGTTCCCTGCGTTCAATAACTCTAGGTTCTGGCATATCCGAGATTCCCGGAGCAGCCTTCTACAATAACTTTGGTCAAGGAATCACAGAAATCATTTTTAGCAACAGTACCAACCTGAAGAAAATTTCTGGATCTGCCTTTGTTGGCGCTAATTGGAGATCTTTAGTGGTTCCTGAAGGAGTCGAAATAATTGAGGCAGGCGCTTTCAATGAAAATGGTTATTTGATTGATTTAAGGTTGCCTTTAACGATGGTTACCCTTGATGATGCGGCATTGTCAGGAACCGGGCAACTAACTAAAGTTTGCTATCTCGGCACTAATCAAAGTGTTATTGATGCAATTGTGGCTAACGGAAAAACAGTAGGTTGCGTGAGCACGCCCGGCCCCCCTATTGATTTAGTAGCCACTGCAGGAGACGGTGAAATAAGTATTACCTTTTCCGCTGGTGCTAGTAATGGCACCGAGATAATAAATTATAAATATTCACTTAATGGTGGTGCCTACAATGTTCTTGAACCGGCAGATGCCACTTCACCTTTAACTCTGACTGGTTTAACTAATGGCACTCTTTACTCGATTCGCCTAATTGCAGTTAATGCTTTAGGTGACAGCATTGCATCAGGTCAAGTAAGCGCTACCCCAATGCCACTAGAAGTAATCACAGAATCAGCAATTGCAGGCGTTACTGCACCAGTTAGCGGAGCAACACCTATTGCTTCACTAACAGGCAATAGTCAATACACAGCAGTGATTACTTGGAGTGGTTCTCCTTCAACTTTTGCGGCTGCTACAACATACACAGCAACAATTACAGTGACACCAACATCTAACTTCATACTTACTGGAGTGCCTGCCAACTTCTTTACAGTTGCAGGTGCAACATCTGTGACACACTCCGCGGACTCAGGAGTGATAACAGCAGTTTTCCCTGCAACCCCTCCGGCCGACATCGCTCCGACCCCAGTCCCATACTTAAAAACCCTAACGACACCAAAAATAAACCTCAAGGATGGCAAGCTGGTTTGTATCGCAGGTACTTACAACACTGGATACACACTAGATGGTGTAATTCAAGGAAGTTCTACGGCGCTCTTCTTGCCATCTTCCTACACTTATAACCTTCTGATTAGCGGTGTTGCGCAGACTTCACGTTCAGTCATAACTTCAAATTCACAGGCAACCTGGGATGTGCCGATAACTTCTTCTGGTTCACTCTTTGCGTGCTCAGTGGCGATCACTACAAATGGTCTGACCAACATCGATAGGAGTTCGGATAATACGACGGGTGTAAGTGCAGCGTTATCAACACAAGCTGCCTCTTTAGCAACGGCAAATGCCAACCACTCTGCCCAACTCAAGGCCAATTCAAAGGCTTATCAAAAGGCTCTCAGAGACAACCGTAGTCAGTGGCTCAAATCTGTAGAAAAGAATCGCACAAGCTATTTAGCTGAACTAGATCGCATTAAGGCTTTACCTGCTACTACCCAATCCCAAAGCCAGAACTCACTTGCGCTCAAGAAATACTTAGCCGCCCAAAAACAAATTGCCTCTGATTACGCTGCAAGTAAACCAGCTGCCCTTGCAAGTAAGAACGCCGCCGATGCTTCTTCGCGAGATGCCAAGAATGCCGCTATCGCAAAGGTAAATGCGACATACCGTGCCTTCATCGAGTCAATCGGCTACGGAGTCTTGGTCCCTTAACGGCTAATTTCCGCCTTAAAGCGCCTATTTCTACGCTTATTTATGACCATCACAACCCCTCGGATGGTAATGAGCACCCCCATTCATAGGGCAAGATTTCCCCATGCGCTTAGACCATGTCTCATATGTAACCTCCCATGATCAACTAGCCGACACAGTTCAACGCCTGGGCTCACGCCTTGGCAGCACCTTCGTTGACGGTGGTGTCCACCCACGCTTTGGTACACGCAACTTCACACTGGCTCTGCAAAACGGTCAATACATCGAAGTTGTCTGCCCACTAGATCACCCAGCAACAGAACAAACCCCGTGGGGCAAAGCCGTTAGCAAGAAAGCACAAGCAGGCGGCGGCTGGCTAACCTGGGTTTTTGCAACTGACAATATTTCAACAGTTGAAGAGAAGTTTGGACGCAGCGCAACTGAAGGTCACCGCACACGCCCCGATGGCGTCGATCTTAAGTGGAAGCAAATTGGCGTTAATGAAATTACCGACTCTCGCGAACTTCCATTTTTTATTCAATGGCTAACAGCTGATCACCCATCACAGGATGGAAAAGCGGTTGCTGCAATCGAGAAAATTACGATTGCCGACACTGATCACTTATCAGACTCATGGTTTAAGCAAGAAATCCTGGATGGATTAAATGGTGCTGATATTGAATTTATCGACCCGTCCACAAATGATGGCGAATACGGAATTGTTTCAGTCCACTTAACGACACCTACAGGATCTGTAGTTCTCGATTAATTCTTAAATTACAAAAGCCCTGCACTCGCGAGAGTGTGGGGCTTTTTGTTATAAGAATCTAGAAGCAATGTGGCTTGGGCCGGGATCGAACCGGCGACCTAACGATTTTCAGTCGTTCGC
>DAISII010000015.1:1921-11933 GCA_036822115.1 Candidatus Planktophila sp. | reverse complement strand
GGGGAAGGTCGCATTTGGCGCATCTTGCTAGGAGAACCATGGAACGTTTAACCACGCCTTCAAACCGTCAGCAGGTTCGAGGTTTCTTAACCATTCATTCAGCGCCTTCAGCGTTGCGCAATCACATTGATTGGGCGATCCAAACCGTGTTGGGTAATTGGATAAAACTGTCGTGGAGTCCGCAGCCATTGATGCCGGGAACTTTTCGCACGCAACTTGAATTTCGTGCACCCCAAGGCGCAGCAGCTGAAATTGCTAGCTCGTTACGTAGTTGGCATTACTTAAATTTCGAAGTTATCGAAGGAACAGATCTTGGTGGCGAGTTATTTCGTTTCACCCCAGAACTTGGAATACATCGCGCAGTTGTAGATCAATCAGGTGCGGTTCAAGTTAATGAAAATCAGTTAACCGCAATCCTTGCGCAATCATTTGATGAAGAATCTATCCGGCAAGGTATTGCCGACATGATGGGAAATTCTTGGGAATACGAGTTAGACCGTTTCAGGAGTGTTGACCTTCAAGAAGTGCCTCGGCTTCGAGCAATTTAATAGGTAAGATAGAGCCATGACTCAACTTAATGAAAGCCCAATAATCACCGTAGAACGTCGCAAAGCAGTAACCATAATTATTTCCGCCGTAATCCTTTCACTTGCCATAGGTGGTGGATTAATGAAGGTTGGTTCTGGTTTTGCATCGCGAAGCACTGATGGAATTACCGTAACTGGTTCTGCAAAGACGGCAGCAACAGCCGATAACGCAGTGTGGACTCTTAGTGTCTCATTGTCGTCACCAACAGTTGCAACTGCGGTAAAGAAAGTCGATGCCGATGTTGAAGCACTTTCAAATTACCTAACAAAAGGCGGGATTCCGGCTAGCGGTTTAACTCTTGGCGCTGTTTCAACATATGCCAACGAGGAGTACAGCAACGGCAGTGCAACAGGTCGAATTCTTTCTTACCGTGCTTCACGCGAAGTTACTGTGCGATCAAAGGATGTGCAGATGGTTTCAAAGTTAAGCCAAGGAATCGGAACATTATTAGCTAATGGAATTAACGCCAATAATTATGGTCCTCAGTATTACATTTCAAATCTGCCAGAGCTTCGCCCACAGCTAATGGCTGAAGCGATGAAGGATGCAAAGGTTCGCGCAGAAGCGCTAACAAAGGCTGTCGGTGGAAAGATTGGCGCACTTGTTAATGTAAAAGCTGGGCCAATTCAAATCACAACACCTGATTCAACAATGACAGCTGATTACGGTAACTATGACACTTCAACAATTGAAAAGACAGTTACCGCAACTGTTTCGGTGACCTTTAAGAGCTAAAGAGGAATATTGCCGTGGGATCCACGGCGGTGAGGTGCGTTAGCAATAGTTTTTGCTAGCGCACTTCGCGTTTGTGCAGGGTTTAACATCTCATCGACAGCGCCGATTTCAATGGCCTTTAGCACACCACCTGAAACCTTCTCATGCTCTGCAGCAAGTTCAAGTTCCATAGATTCTCGTTGTTCTGCAGGCAAGTCAGCTAAGAGACGACGATGCAATACCCGCACCGCTGCGACCGCTCCCATAACTGAAACTTCAGCGTTAGGCCACGCAAATACACGGGTTGCACCTAATGACTTCGAATTCATTGCAACATATGCACCGCCGTATGCGCGGCGAGTAATTAAAGTAACTCTAGGAACAACCGATTCTCCAAATGCGTGCAACAACTTTGCACCCCTTCTGACCGCGCCTTCCCACTCTTGGCCGGCGCCAGGTAAGAATCCTTGAACATCTGCAATAACAATTAAGGGAATTCCAAAGGCATCACATGTGCGTACAAATCGGGCCGCCTTTTCACCAGCTGCAGCATCTAGCACGCCCGCAAGGTGTGCGGGATTGTTGGCAAGTACTCCAACAGTTGCACCACCAAGTCGCCCCAGTACTGTCGTCATATTTGGTGCCCACATTGATAACAGTTCAATGTGGTCAGTATCTTTATCAAGAATTGCATCAACCAACGGATGAACTTCATAGGTTCGCACATTTAACGCAGGCACAAAAGCAGCTAGATCAAAGTCTGCTACCTCAGGATTCATAAAGCCTTGATTAGCAAATAAGGCAGTTAACTCCCGAATATCTTCAAAGGCTTCTTCTTCACTAGCGGCAATTATGTGTGCAAGGCCGCTATTTTTCTTATGTGCTTCAGGTCCGCCCAACAGCGCCATATCAATATCTTCACCCGTAACACTTTTTACAACATCAGGACCTGTAACAAAGATGCGACCTTCGGGTGCCAGAACAACCACATCTGTTAGTGCAGGACCGTATGCGCCACCACCTGCTGTTGGTCCAAGTACTAACGAAAGCTGCGGGATGCGACCACTGGCAGAAATCATTGATTGGAAAACTTCGCCGAATGCATCAAGGGATGCAACACCATCACTTAATCGGGCTCCACCACTGTGCCAGATTCCAATGATTGGCACCTGTGCACCCATCGCCGCCTTGTATGCCGAAACAATTACCTTCGAACCATCAACACCAAGTGCCCCGCTTTTTATTGTGGCATCGGATGCAAAAATTACAACCCTATTGCCTTTAACCGTTGCCGTAACAGCAATCATTCCGCATTCAGTGCGGGGGATTAGAAAGTCAAACTTTCCATCATCAACTAGTCGCGCAATCCTTGAAATCGGATCGCGAGGATCATGCGAAGTAGGAGACATTTATAAGCTCTTAAAGGCCAATACAACGTTGTGACCACCAAAACCAAATGAATCATTCAACGCTGCAATATCGCCAGCAGGCAATGCACGTGGCTTATCCCGAACAACATCAACGGTCACAGCAGGATCTAGTTCATCAATATTAATTGTTGGGGGAGCCAAACGATCTTGCAGCGCCTTTACAATAAATACGGATTCAACCGCACCAGCGCCACCAAGTAAGTGACCCGTCATCGATTTTGTTGCAGAGACTGCAACGTGGTCAGCATCTATTCCAAGTGCTGCGCGCAATGCATTTGCTTCAGCCACATCTCCTGCCGGAGTAGAAGTCGCATGAGCGTTTAAGTGGACAATATCTGCAGTCGTTAATTCAGCATCTCGTATTGCAAACTTAACTGCGCGTTGTACGCCAGCACCAGATGGGTCTGGTGCGGCAATGTGATAACCATCAGAGGACAAACCTTGTCCTGCGATTTCGCAATAAATCTTTGCTCCACGTGCTTTAGCGTGTTCGTACTCTTCTAAGACAAGAATTGCTCCGCCTTCGCCCAGTACAAAGCCATCGCGATTTACATCGTATGGGCGCGATGCACGAGCAGGATCATCATTACGAGTAGACAGTGCCTTCATTGCAGCAAATGCTGCCATTGGTAATGCGTGACATGCCGCTTCAACGCCACCACTGACAACAATGTCTGCACGGTTGTTGCGGACCATTTCAAATGCATAACCAATTGCTTCCGCACCCGATGCGCAAGCGCTAACAGGTGTGTGGACTCCGGCTTGTGCCTGTAATTCAAGACCAATGTTTGCAGCTGGCCCGTTAGGCATCAGCATCGGCACGGTATGAGGGCTAACTAACCGAGCGCCCTTGCCATTTAAAATGTCATATTGCTCGAGCAGGGTTGTTACTCCACCGATTCCCGATGCGACTACAACACCTAAGCGCTCTTTATCTACATCCGGTGAGCCCGCATCTTTCCAGGCTTCGCGAGCTGCGATTAATCCAAACTGTTCTGATCTATCGAGGCGTCTGATTTCAACGCGCTCAATTTGTTCACTTGGCTCTACCGCTACTCGCGCTGCGAAGGTCACTGGGATTGTTTGTGCCCATTCCTCGGTCAAAGATCGCACACCACTTTTGCCAGCTAAAAGGCCAGCCCAAGTTGTTGCTACATCTCCGCCCAGGGGAGTGGTTGCACCAAGTCCAGTGACAACAACGCGACGACGAGTCATTTACTTAAAACTTACTTTGATGCGTTAACTATGAAATTAACTGCGTCTCCAACAGTCACAAGATCTGTCACGCTCTCATCAGGAATCTTTACACCAAAACGCTCTTCAGCTGCAACAACAACTTCAACCATGCTGAGTGAATCAACATCTAAATCATCTGTGAAGTTCTTATCCATCTCAACTGATGCAGCAGGGATACCGGCTACTTCTTCAACGATTTCCTTTAGTCCTGCAAGTACATCTGCTTGTGCAAGTGCCATTGTCTTTATGTCCTCTTCTGTATCGATCGGGCGTGCAAGGTCATTATTGTGTATCAAACGCGCTCTTACTTACTAGTATTGCACGCCGTAAGTGGCGTAAATCTCAATGAATTTTATGGCTTAGGCGGAAGTTCAACAACCTGTCCGGCATATACCAAACCTGCACCGTAGCCGATTAGCAGCGCCAGTTTTCCATGCAATTCTGGATGCGCTTCCAAAATTCGATCCATAGCTAACGGTATTGATGCCGCCGAAGTATTTCCGTTAGTGCGAATGTCATCTGCAATCAAAACAGAATCTGGAATCTTCATTTCCTTCGCCATAGTTTCGATGATGCGAATATTTGCTTGGTGTGGAATAAATGCACCAAGTTCATCAACTGTTACTCCCGCAGCTTCCAGAGCTTTCAAACCAACCTTGCTCATTGAATAAACAGCCCAGCGGAATACAACTTGTCCTTGTTGCGCAATATTTGGCCAGCCAAGTTCAGCAACACCTTTATCAGGATTTTTCTTGAAATCCAGAAATGATGGAGTCAAGGTAATTGCATCGCGCGAATCCGCGTCAGATCCCCAAATAGTTGTGCCAATACGTGGTTGGTCGCTTTGACCGATGATTACGGCACCTGCACCATCTGCAAAAATAAATGCAGTGGCACGATCGTCAGGATCTGTGTAGTCAGACAATTTTTCAACACCAATGACTAGAACATTTCGAGAAGTTCCTGCCCGAACTAAATCACTTGCCAAGCCAACGCCGTAGCAAAATCCTGCGCAGGCTGCACTGAGATCAAAGGCGGCTGCTTTTGGATTGCCTAGCTCATTGATTAATTCCGTTGCCGCACTTGGTGCCTGAAATGGATATGAGATCGTTGAAAGAATTACAGTGTCGATATCTTCGATGCTTAACTTCGCGCGCTGTAAAGCCATTTCACATGCAGCTCTTGCCATGGTTATGACAGTTTCATCATCACCAGCAAAGCGGCGTGATTCAATCCCAGTGCGTTGCACAATCCATTCATCTGTCGAGTCGATGCGATCTACGATCTCTGAGTTTGGGACCTGGCGCTTTGGGCGATATGTGCCGACAGCCAAAATTCTGCTGTGACCTAATGGTGTTGCTGTGATACTCATAAGTGCCTTCCTGCAAACTCTTGTGCTGCTTCAACATCATCTGCGCTCTTTAGCGCAAAGCTTTCAATTTCAGGAGCTGCGCGCTTTAGTAAGCCAACCAGAGTTCCGGCTGGTGGCAGTTCAATGACACCCGTAACACCTAGTGATTTCAAAGTTTCCATACATAAATCCCAACGGACTGGGTTAGCAATCTGGTCAACGATTCGAGTAAGCACCTCTGCGCCAGCTGTTACTACTTGGCCATCTTTATTGGAAATCACTTCAATCCCAACCTGATGAGTTGCAATAGTTGATGCCAACGCGCGAAGAGGTTCGACAGCTGGTTGCATAAAATGTGTGTGAAAAGCTCCTGCAACAGCCAATGCTCGTACTCGCGATCCTGTTGGGGGATTTTCACTTAATGATGAAAGTGCCTGCAGATCACCTGCTGCAACAATTTGTCCTGCACCATTGTCATTTGCCGCAACTAAGTTGAGTGCACTAACTGTCGATAAGACTTCTGTTCGATCTCCACCAAGTATTGCTGACATTCCAGATGGGGAAGTTGCTGCAGCTTGTGCCATCTCAAGACCGCGCGCACGAACAAGTGTGAGCGCATCAATTTCAGTTATTGCACCCGACAGGGCGGCAGCGGCAATTTCTCCGACTGAATGCCCCGATGTAACGGCAAAACTCTTGATTCCTAATGCATGTGCCCCTAGCAAGGAAGCAGCGACAATAAGCGGCTGCGCATTGGCGGTGTCTTTGATTTCTTCAGCATCTGCAACTGTGCCAAGGTGCAACAAATTCAAACTAATTGCATCAGACCAAGAAACTAGTAGTGCTTTCAGCGAAGCATCTTGAATCCAGCTGTTGAGCATTCCTGGTGTTTGCGAGCCTTGTCCAGGAGCGATGATTGCGAGCACGTGCAGATATTACTGCGCCTACATACTTACTATCTAGTACGTGAGACAAGCCAAACAAGCACGCTGTGTTCTGCAACCTCAACTTTTGAACCAGGCGCTGCGATAACTGGTTCGTACGTTGCAACATTCTTTGATGCATCAAAAATGCACCGGAAAGTTTCGCCCCAACTTGCATCAGGCAGAGTAAATGTTGTTACTTCACGTGAAGAGTTGAGCATAAGCAACAATCCCTTAGTTGGATCTGCTTCGACAAAGACAGTAATACTTCGTTTCTCTTCATCTTGCCAATGATCATCACTCATTTCATTTCCACTAAGTGAAAACCAGGCAATATCTTTTCGTTTTGTACCTTCATCGACAGCGCCAGTAAAGAATTCGGAAGCAACATCTGCTAGATATGTTGCGCGAATCTGTGCCAGCGATTGCACTGCAGCCAAAATATCTGCTTGCTCTTCATTTAGATTCCACGACAATGCCCAGCCACCATCAAATGATTGCTCACTCTCATGCGTGTGTGTAATTGGCAATGAGTAGCCATTATTAGAACCACTCTGAGTACGACTAGCTTCATCGCCCATGTTGAGCATTGGAACGCCAGATGACAACATTAATGTTGCCAGTAGGGATTTCTTTAGACGATTTCGAATCTCGTTGATTCCGGCATCTGATGATTCACCTTCGTGACCGACATTCCACGAACGATTGGAATCATTGCCATCTTTGTTATCTTCGCCATTTATTTCGTTGTGCTTGTGGTTGTAGGTAACCATGTCATGAACTGTGAATCCATCATGGGCGGCCACAAAGTTAATTGACGATGTAGGTCCTCGATAGTGAAAAACATTGCTGGACCCACTGATACTAGAAGCAATATCGGAAACACCCTCACCAAAGCCGCGCGCAAGATCTCCCAACCAGAACTGTCGGACAGAATCCCTATAGGCGTCATTCCATTCGCGCCATGGATGAGGGAAATCTCCTAAGGAATATCGAGATATGTCCCACGGTTCGGCAATCATTTTAAAATTGCGTAGTACCGAGTCGGCACCGATAGCAGCCATGAGCGATGAATTAACTGCGCTATCACTTGTGTATAGGGCCGTTGTTAAATCAAATCTAAAACCATCAACGCCAATTACATCTATCCACCAGCGAAGTGAATCAATGATTTGGCGCACTGAATGTGGCTTACTGGCGGCAAAGGTGTTTCCACAACCGGTGACATCTACATAGTTACCAGCTGAATCCTGACGGTAGTACGCGTGATTATCGATTCCTCTGTACGAAAGAGTTGGGCCACCAATTCCACCTTCGGCGGTGTGGTTGTAGACAACATCTAATATAACTTCGATTCCGGCGGCATGTAGCTGATCAACTGACCATTGCAATTCGCTAATCGGGTCGTTGGTAGCTGCGTAGGCACGATGCGGAGCAGAAAATAAAAGCGAGTTATAACCCCAGTGATTGATTCGTCCCCGGCTATAAATTGTTGGCTCGGTTATTGATTGGGCAATCGGCAATAGTTCTAGCGCGGTTACTCCAATAGATTTTAAATGTGCAATCGTGCTGGGATGTCCTAATGCTTTGTAGGTTCCACGTTCATTGTCGGGGATTTCATTATTGAAGGCGGTTAATCCCTTAACGTGTGCTTCATACATAACTGTTTTTGCCCACGGAACTAAGGGACGCACGATATCGCGCGGAGCATGATCGGTTACGACTGAATACGGAACCTTGCCTGCGCTATCTCGTGCATCGCGTTCATTTAAATCACCTGCACCGTAGGCATCAGTTGCAACATGGCCATAGATTTCAGGCGAATAAGTAATGTCACCATCAATTACATGCGCATATGGATCAAGCAACAATTTGGATGCATTAAAGCGAACACCGTGTTGTGGAAGCCATGGTCCATAGACCCGATAGCCATATCTTTGGCCAGCTCGTACCCCTGCTAAATATCCGTGCCAGATGGGGCCATTGCGATGGGACATTGCAAAGCGGGTTTCAACCATTGCGCCGTTGACCTCGTTGAATAGGCATAGCTCGATGGCATCTGCGGCGTTGCTCCAGATTGCAAAATTGGTTCCACCATTTGTGACGGTAGCGCCAAGGGTGCGGGGATCTGCAGGAAGCATGGGCGTTATCTTGCCGCTAAAAGAGGAAAAATACTTGCTTAAGAGACCCGTGCTTCGTTAACTTCTTGTAAATCCCAGTGTGATTGAGGTGAAAATTCAGGGTAATACATAGTTGCTGGCTCAAGTTTTTGTGTTGAGAAAACAATCTTAACCAGCTCAATTGACATCAAAAGAATCGCTGCAGGGAATAAGTCAAAGGAGCGCTTGAAAAACCAAGGAGTTCCGTTGCGCAACATCCACATAATCGAATCCTTTTTTGACTTCTTTGGAGTCTCTTCAAATTCAATGGGATCGATGCTCCAGTTTTTTCTTATCAATAGTTCTCTAAAGTGATGTGCCATTAACTGGTGTCCATATTTGCTGGGATGCATGCGATCAGTGTGCCAAACCTGGCGATCGTAGATATTTTCAATGGAACGCGTGACTAGAATTTGTGCATTAAATTCTCTAGCTAATGAATGAGTCACTCTATTCACTGCGTTGATTCTTCGCTGTAAAACACGTCCCAACAACCGTGGAAGCGGGACAATGTTTGTTGGATCATGCAACTGCAATAGAAGTACATCAGATCCTGCATCCTTCAATTGCGCAAGTGTTTTTCGTAGATTTTGATGCAATCTGTCTGGATTAAATCCATTTCGTAGCGCATCGTTTCCACCGACAATTACCGCTGTAATGTCTGGATTGTGCACGAGTGCTTTAGGTAACTGATCTTCTAAAACTTCTCCAGATTGTGCGCCAGGGCGAGAAAGATTGATGTAGACCAGCGGGTCTTGGAAATGCTTGGCTAAGTAGTAGCTCCAGCCCTTAGTTGTACCGGTTGAATCAGTGTCTCCAACACCAGATGCCGCACTATCTCCAAGAACTGCGAAGGTTGCGACGCGTTCCATTTAAGCTACCTTCAACCTTCTCTGATTGACAGTGACTTCGCGGCCTGCGCCATGCAAGCGGAGCATCATCATCAAAGTAGAGCTCCACGGATAGTTTTCTGCTTGATGCTGGCAACGAATAGGCATAGCGCGATCGGCTGCGCTTAATGCAAGAACTTTCTGAATTGCTGCTGCGAAGGAAGCTGGATTGTTGTCTGCAACCGCCCCAACTGGTTCCTTCGAATCGAGCAGTAAGAATTCACCAACAGCACTTGTAAAAGAAGCAACAACTGGAGTTCCGGAGGCAAGTGATTCGAGCGCCGCTAAACAAAAAGTTTCGATTGGTCCTGGCGCAATTGAAAGGTCGGCACTTGCGATGACTTCTGCCAACATTTTTCGATCAACGATGTATCCCATGAATGTTACTGGCAGATCTTTAGAGATCGCCTTCAAGTTTTTAAACATCGGACCCATACCAACAAAAATTAGCCGGGCATTAACCCCTGCCGCCAGCAACTCTTTCAAAGCCAAAATTGAGTTTTGTGGATTCTTCTCTTTTGACATGCGCCCACAGTGCAAGAGTAAGACATCGGCACCCTTTAGCAGTTCATTTCTTAAAGCTTCATTTCTTCGATATGGCGAGAAGTTCTGCAAATCAACGCCTAGCGGAACATGTGTCAGATTGTTGATCTTAATGTCACGGAATTCACGTGAAGCAAACTCGGTAGTGGCGATGACATTGTCGAAACGAGTTGCGAGT
>DAISII010000015.1:0-1911 GCA_036822115.1 Candidatus Planktophila sp. | reverse complement strand
GTCTTCAACCTTAATTCCATAAACTGATTCAAAAGCGCTTTGCCAACCTTTTGTTATGCCAGTTAACAAACCATTTTATTTCAACTTTAAAAAAGGATTTCACAAGTCCAGATAGTGTTTCATGACTAAATACGACGGTGTGAATGCTTCTCTTCTTAGCCCACAGTCCCACTTTTGATAAAGTGAAGCGATCAGAGACTTCCAGTGCATCGGGCTTTAGGGTGATTAGCAATTTCTTTATATCGCGATTATTTCTAATAATTCGGTATCCGCCACTGAATGGCAAGACAACCGAAGGAACGGTAATCTTTTTGCCGTGCAAAGTTTCTTCGCAGAAGAAGCCGTTGCCAGGAACAATGTATGTGAATTCATGACCACGGGCGATGTATCCAGATCCAAGTTCATGCAGAGTTGTTCTGATACCACCGGACTTTGGTCCATAAAAGTTTGCAATGTGTACTATCTTCATGCCACACGCTCGCTCTGCTTAGCAAGATTGTTATCGGCTAATTCCTTGTAGTGCTCAATAAGTTGGCTGTTTACAAGCTCCCACGTGCGATGAATGACAGAACCTCGAGCACGCTCACTCATTAAGCGGTGCTCTGATGAATACAGAATCTGATTGACGCTGTGGTTAAGTGAGTAAGAATTTGAGGTATCGATAAGAAAGCCAGTCCATCCGTGATTGACAAGATCTGTAGGTCCGCCTGTGTTGGGCGCAATTACCGGGACTCCTGAAGCTAACGCTTCTTGTATAGATTGGCAGAAAGTCTCATGCTTACCGGTATGTACAAAGATGTCTAGGGATGCGTAATAGCGTGCAAGATCTTCACCGCCTTGGTAACCAACAAACTTTGCATCTGGTAGTTCGCGCTCAAGCCTCATTCGCGCTGGTCCATCTCCAACTATTACCAGTTGAATATCATCTCGCTTATCAAGTTTTACTAGATCATCAATTCGCTTTTCATTTGCTAAGCGACCGACATAGCCAACAAGTTTTCTATCTGGACGATTTCCCAGCAAATTGCATCGTAAATTAATATCTCTCTTTTCAGGTGAGAACTTCACTGAATCAACACCCCGTTGCCAGAGATGAACATTATCTACACCAGAATTTTTAAGGTCTTCGCACGACCAATTTGATGGAGCTAAAGTCCTAGTTGTTCGTGTGTGAATTCTGGCAACCCACTTTTTTAGCGAGTCATGAGCAATAGTTAATCCGTAGTGGCGAGCAAAACCTGCTACATCAGTTTGATAAATCGAAAGCGTTGGGATCTCAAGTCTTTGGGCAACTCGCGCTGCGTAGTTTCCTAAAAAGAATGGCGAAGCTAAGTGAACAACATCTGGGGAGAATCCATCTATTAACGGTTCTAAAGTTTTTTGAGGAAATCCCACAGGCAACATGCCTTTCATTTCAATACTAGGGACTCGCTTGACGCGATAACCCGCGTACTCATTAACTCCTCCGGCGCTAACAGGTGCGATCACCATTGCTTCATGACCCTGGCTGCGCAAATACTCAAGTACTCGCAGTACTGAGTTGGTAACACCATTTATTTGTGGGAGAAAGGACTCAGTCACAATGACGACCCGTAGTGGCGTACTCATGCATTTAGGTTGAGGCAGTTCTCAGGCTTCAAGTAGAAGTTGAGGTTACAAGTCGGCAAACCCCACGTGAAATCTGCTGTCTGGGTGGTTTTTAGGGTTACTGACCAGTAACATTTACTCCATGAAGATTGCGGTGTGCGTAAAGCAGGTCCCGGACTCGTGGGCTGAAAAGAAAATGGTTAATGGAATTCTCGATCGTGAAAATGTTGATGCAGTACTTAACGATCTTGATGAGTACGCCGTTGAAGAGGCGCTTCGTATTGCCGAAGCACATGGTGGAAATGAAGAAGGCGGTGGCAACAC
>DAISII010000014.1:0-12427 GCA_036822115.1 Candidatus Planktophila sp. | reverse complement strand
ATCAAATCCCGCCCACGCTACTACTTTCACAATCTGCAGAATTAAGAAATAAGGAAGCGGTAAAAAGTGAGCGCTATTTTTCGAGGTAAATTTGCATTAATCCTCAAGATAATCATCCTTGCATTCGTAACAGCAATATTGAGCTTATTGGCTCAGAGCGCAGTTGCTTCAGGTGAAATCGCGATCGGCGTATTTCTAGTCGTTGCGATCGTGGCACTTAACTTTACCTACTTCACAAAAATTTCAATCCCTCTTAAATTTTTCGTTCCGGGCATTTTGTTCTTTATTGCTTTTGTAATTGCACCAATTCTTTTTACAGTTTTGATGTCTACCTACAATTATCAAACCGGTAACTATATTTCTAAAGATGCTGCAATCGAGCAGGTACTAATCCGTGGTGTTGAACCGGATGCTAATCAAACGACTTTTGATCTTGTTTCAGGAAAAGCCTCAAATGGCAAGGAAGCCATTTTGGTTTCAGATATTGCTAATCAAAAATTCTATGTTTCAACTGCAGATGAACTCACTACTTTAAACGCGAGTGAACTAACCATTAATGAATATGGTGTTGCAACTACAGCGCCTGGCTTTACCGAGCTTTCAGCTGATGAATTAGCAACCAGTGATGCCTACACCAAAATTAGATACACATACTTAGATGGCTATTACATTGTTATCGAAGGTCAAGGAGTGGGCGCAGTATTTAGACAATCTTTGGCTTACGATGCCAAATCTGACACGATGAAGAATCTGCAAACCGGAGAAATCTATGTTGATAACAACAGAGGTAACTTCGTTCTTGAAGGATCACCGCAGGAAATGCTGACGCCAGGATGGCGAGCTCCTGTATGGTTTGAAAACTATACAAAGTTAGTAACTGACTCTCGCGTGCGAACTCCGTTGATCAAAGTCTTCATTTGGACTGTTATTTTCGCTTCGCTAACAGTTTTAAGCACCTTCGCCTTCGGCCTCTTGCTAGCACTAGCGCTTAATCGAAAGATGCGAGGACGCCGTATTTATCGCTCTATTTTGATTTTGCCATATGCAATGCCAAGCATCATGAGTATTTTGATTTGGGGTGGAATGTTTAACACCGAATTCGGTGCAATCAACAATCTCTTAAACACTGATATCGCCTGGTTCTCTAGTCCCAACTTTGCCCGCGCTGCGGTTCTGCTGGTAAATCTTTGGTTAGGTTTCCCGTACTTCTACTTAATCTGCTCAGGTTCTTTACAAGCGATTCCATCAGAGCTGCAGGAGGCTGCAGCCATCGATGGTGCAAATCCACGACAAGTCTTTAGAAACATTACCCTTCCATTGTTGTTACAGATTCTGTCACCACTTCTTATTGCATCTTTTGCCTTTAATTTTAATAACTTCAATTTGATTTATCTCTTAACCGGTGGTGGTCCGCGAAACACCTTAGATGGTGAGATTGCAGGTGCCACAGATATCTTGATCAGCTATACCTACCAGATTGCGTTTGGTCGAAATGTCCTTGACTTTGGACTTGCTAGTGCAATTTCAGTATTGATTTTCTTCCTGGTGGCTTCAATTTCCTTCTATGGCTTGCGTAAATCAAAAGTAATGGAGACCTTCGGATGACAAAATGGCTTCGAGAAAATCTATGGCGCCACACATTCGCAATAATCATGTGCGTATTTGCTCTGTTTCCGTTGTACCTAGTGGTGCTGTCCTCTTTTAACCCAACCGGAAGTCTTAACCTGACTTCTTTCGTGCCACGCGAGATATCTTTTGAAAACTATAAAATGCTCTTTTCTTCACCTAAGATTCCATTTTTGGCGTGGGTAAAGAACTCTTTGATTATTGCCTCTGCAGTAGCAATCAGCTCGGTAGTAATTGGTGCTGCTTCAGCTTTCGCATTTAGCCGGTTGAAGTTCAAGGGCAAGAAATTCGGTATTCAATTACTGCTTCTCGTTCAGATGTTCCCATCTATTTTGGCACTTTCAGCGGTATACGTAATCATGGAACGTGTGTACTCATTCGCACCTGGTATTGGTCTAGGTACTCAAGCAGGCTTGATTCTTGTCTATTTAGGCGGATCCATGGGCGTCAATATCTGGCTGCTCAAGGGTTTTGTGGACTCAATCCCTGCCGAACTAGATGAGGCGGCAAAGATCGACGGCGCCAGCCCAATGCAGACTTACTGGTTGATCTTTATTCCACTAGCTACGCCTGTATTAGCAGTTGTTTGTTTACTAAGTTTTATTGGCACATTCAATGAATTTATTGTTGCGCGTTTATTCTTGGTAGAAATGAGCGGGCGAACAGTTGCTGTTGGTCTACAGCAATTTATCGGCGGTCAGTATGCAAGCAACTGGGGTGCTTTTGCCGCCGGCTCAATTCTTGCTTCTATTCCGATCGTTATCATCTTCTTGTCACTACAAAAATACATTGTGAATGGGCTTACTGCCGGATCTGTTAAGGGATAACTGTGAAACGCAAGATCATACTTGCACTATTTGTTTCGGCTTTCCTTTCTCTATCAGCGATCTCATTTGGTGCCAATTTCAATTCACCGAAGGTTGGGCTTTCGCAAGACCTGATCTATTTTGTTATGCCAGATAGATATAAAGATGGAGATAAGAAGAACAACGATAATGGTGGTTTTAACACATCACTTACGGCGTTTTACCACGGTGGTGATTTAAAAGGCTTAACTGGGACATGTGAACCGGGTGATGATGGTTTAGCCAGAATTAAGTCATTGGGCTTTACTGCGGTCTGGCTGACCCCCGTAGTGACACAGCAAGAAGCAATTGGCGCTGGTTCTGGTTATCACGGATATTGGGGTACCGATTTTCTCAATGTGGATCCCCATTTGGGAACGAATGCTGACATGCTCGACTTTTCTAATTGTGCAAAAAAATTAGGGCTAAAAATAATTTTAGATGTTGTTACAAACCACACCGGCGATGTTATTAAGTATCTTGGAAATGAAGCCTACCTTCCAGCTGAATCTAAGAATTTGAAGAATCCAGCTTGGCTCAATGACATTAGGAATTATCACAATGTTGGAGATGTGGGCAGATGCTGGGGAGCTGGAAATTGCACCAAGCTGGGTGATTTCTATGGCCTCGATGATCTTGCAACCGAAAAACCTGTCGTTTACAAGGGTTGGGCTGATGTCTATGGAAAGTGGATTTCCAAGTATGGGATAGCAGGTTTTAGAGTCGATACTGCGCGTCACGTTGATGATAATTTCTTTAAGAATTGGTCTCCGTTGATAAAGGCTACGGCTAAAAAATCTGACATTAAGGATTTTACAATTTTTGGCGAAGTTTTTGACTACAGCACATTGAATCTCATGACCTATGTGCGACAAAACAAAATCGAAACAGTTTTAGATTTCCCATTCCAAGCCAAAGCCACCGAATTTGCCTCGGGATATTCCAATGCGCCGGTGCTGTCTGCGCTCTTTGAAAATGATGACTATTACACAAGTGCACAATCTTCAGCTAGTAACCTTGTAACATTTTTAGGTAATCACGATGTTGGTCGAGTTGGCTACACAATTGCCAGCAAACGTATTCAACCTGCAGATCAGTTGCTACCAAGAACCAATTTAGCTAACGCTTTGATGTACTTCTCACGTGGCATACCTGTCGTGTATTACGGCGACGAAGTTGGAATGACTGGCTCAAATTCTGGTAAAGATCAATTTGCACGACAGGATATGTTCCCAACGGATATCGAACTATGGAAAAACGAAGTTCGAGTTGGTGGCTCACCGATTGGAAATGGTGACTCCTTTTCGATCACCAGTCAGAGTCCAGTTGCCAATTATTTGATCAAGTTGGCTGAGATTCGTAAGAGTAATCCCGCCCTAGCAAATGGTCCAATGCTCGAGCGCTACTCAAAGTACGCCTTGTATGTAATTTCAAAGAAAGATGTTACAGACAACAGAGAGTACTTAGTTGCCTTTAATAACTCCGATACTGATGAGGTTGTGGAAGTAACTACCGCTACTTCGGGTGGGGAATGGATTCAAATCCTTGGTTCTACTCAGGTAACAACTAATCTAAATAAGGTCAGTTTCACCGTTCCTGCGCTATCTACGATCGTTTTAAAGGCCAGCAACACCATTAACCAATTTGCTACTAAACATTCAAAGTTAAGCACCTCCCCGGATGACTTAACGGGTTTTTACAAGGTCAAAGCTGGAATTAGTTCAAAGGACTTTTTGTCTGTTGAGTTTTTCGCCAGAAATGCAGGAAGCACCAAGTGGATTTCACAAGGTATAGATACTGGCGCTCCGTATTCAATATTCATCGACCCGCTAGATTTCCCAAAGAAGAAACTTGAATTGAAAGCAACCGCGCGCAATTCGAAAGGAGAAAGCTTTGTTTTCCCAATCACCAAACTCACTATTTCCGCACCATGATGGTAGCGAACTATATGTAAGTAATTCTGCTCCAAAAGTTGGAGATAAAGTCGTCCTTCGTGTGCGTGTACCAAAGACTTATATCTTTGCTAAAGCATTTGTTCGTCTGTATCACGACGGAGAACCACGCAGTTTTGAGTTAAATCTTGAAAAGAATGGTGAAACCGAAAATTGGTGGTCAGTAAAGGTTGCGATCGAAAATCTTTCTACCCAATATAGATTCGTTTTTGTTGATGTCAATAAGTATGAATGGTTAAATGCAGCTGGTTTTTATGATCATGATGTACATACCAATAATGATTTTCAAATCGTTGCAATACCCGCGTATCCGGCATGGATCCGCTCATCAGTTTTCTATCAAATATTTCCGGATAGATTCGCTAAATCTTCGACAAAGCGCTCAATTCCTGATTGGGCAATACCGCGCGGTTGGAATGAACTTCCTACAATTGGTAGCAGAGCAACAGGTACCGAGCTATATGGTGGCGATTTAACTGGAGTAGAAGAGCATTTAGATTATGTAACAGAGCTCGGCGTCAATGGCATTTACTTCACGCCATTTTTCCCGGCCAGATCCAATCATCGATATGACGCCAGTAGTTTTACCGAGGTAGATCCCGTTTTGGGCGGCGATAAAGCAATGTTTAGGCTGGTTTCAGCGGCGAATAAGAGAAAGATCCGGCTACTGGGGGATCTAACTTCTAATCATTGCGGAGCGGGCCACCCATGGCTTGCTAAGGCACAGCGCGACAAAAAGTCGAAAGAGCGCGGCTATTTTTATTGGGATAAATCGGTAAAGCATGGATATGTCGGTTGGTGGGGTCTAGCCTCGCTGCCAAAACTGAATTTTCATTCAAAAGCTTTGCGTAAAGAAATGTATGAAGGAAAGAAATCAATTGTTAAGCAATGGTTGTCGCCTAAGTATGGAATGGCAGGGTGGCGGATTGATGTTGGCAATATGACAGGTCGCTTAGGCGCTGATGACATGCATGATGAAGTAATGCATGGGATTCGAAAAGCTATGGATGATGTAAAACCTGATGCATGGCTTGTTGCTGAAAACGGAGATTTTATTGCAAGTGATCTCAATGGATTTGGTTGGCATGGCGCAATGAATTATCAAGGATTTATGCGACCTGTCTGGAACTGGGTCAACTTGAATACAACTATCGGTGGCGGATTTCAGGGTCTGCCCTTTTCGATGCCGAAGATTAACGGACAACAATTAGTTGCCAGCATGAGTTCTTTCAATGGCTCAATACCGTGGAGATCTCTAGTTGCCAGCATGGTCTTGTTGGACTCTCATGACACAGCTCGAATGAGAACTGTTGTACTCGGAGACAAGAAATTGCATCTAACGGCAATGACTTTGCTGCTGACGTACCCAGGCGTACCGTCAATATTTGCAGGCGATGAAATCGGATTAGAGGGATCATCGGGTGAAGATTCCCGCAGAACTTTCAATTGGGACAATCAGAGCTCTTGGGATACCGAATTTCTTAATCAAGTAAAAGAGTTAATCTCGATGCGAAAGAAGCATGATGCATTCATTAATGGCGGATTACGTTGGGTTTTAGTCCAAGATGACTGCCTAGCTTTCTTGCGTGAATCAAAGAAAGAAACAATTCTTGTTTTTGTCTCTAGAAAAGCTGTAAAAACAACAATTGATTTAAGCAAACTTGGCTATGTAGTTAAGGCTGGTTTGTATGGAGTTTCAGCTACAGGAACAAAAATTACGATAGATGCAGATGGACCTGCTCAAGGGGTATGGATCTTAGAATCAAGCCAAAAGTTAAGTGGTTGATCTAAGTACTTAGCCCACGATCTTTCATTGTGGCCAGTACGTGGGTACACACGAGAGACAAAATCGTTGGTGCGATAACCACGCTCGTGCATTAATTTATCAGCATAGGCTTGAAAAGGTGCGTACTCAGAATCCAAACCTTTTGTTCCGTGGCTCATCCACACCTTATGAGTACCAGGAAGCGGTAAAGAGTTAATTGTTTTCTCCACCAAACCATTAGCACCAAAAGGCCAATGCGGTGAAAGAGCTAACGCTGTAGTAAATCGCTGCGGCATTTGTGCCATAGCGTACAAAGTTGCTAGCGCTCCCATCGATGAACCAATCATCGCTGTCTTCTTGGGGTCAATCTCAGGTGATAATGAAGGAACAATTGTTTCGAAAATTTCCCTGAAATAACTATCGCTCTGTAGCAAAGACTTATCTTCAATTATTTTGGCGTAATCATTATGAACTTCCAGGCCCTCGCGGAAAAACTTTTCTGGGACTAAATCTTTTCCACGTCCCCACGGGTTTTCCTTAGTCGAGCTATGCCAAACACCAATTATTGATGGGGTTGAAATTCCAAGCTCCCGGCTGACGCGGATAGCTGATTGAGCCATTTCCCACGTTTGACCACGGTGCGTAGAGGACTTGCCATCAAAAACATTTTGTCCATCGTGGGCAATGAGCAAGGTATCTGAACCTTTAGGTGGCTTCCAATAATCAACAGTTCGTGCGCCAAACTTCATCCGTACAACTTCGCCCGGAACCCCACGGACTTGAAAACGCTTAATCTCCTGCATCATGATTGAATTATCCCATGTCAGCGAGGAAAACATCAATCATCTGGTTTCGTCGTGACCTTCGAATCAATGATCATCCCGCGTTATTGGCTGCTATCGAATCAGCGGATCAAATCATTCCGCTATTCATTCTGGATAAGAAACAGATAAGCGAGGCCGGCGAAAAATTGCTGGCTTACATGGGTCAATCACTTAGAGCACTCGATGAATCTCTTGGAAATCGGTTGCACATCATTGAAGGTGATCAAGTCACAATTCTTAAGGAACTCATTGCACAATATAGGGTAGAAGAAGTGCATATTTCTGCCGAGTTTGAGCGTTACGGAGCAGCGCGTGATGCAGCTGTTGAAGCAGCGGGCATCACATTAATTCGTACCGGAAGTCCATACGCCGTTACCCCTGGCCGAGTACTAAAGCCAAGTGATGCAACCCCTTACAAGGTGTACACCCCTTTTTATCGTGGCTGGCGAACACATGGGTATAGAGCACCTGCTGTAACTCCAAAAAAGTTTGAAATAGTTCAACCAACCGATAAGTATCGTGCTTTTCCAGATTTTCCATTTCCTGCAGGAGTGCACGTAATTGCAGCAGGAGAAAAAGCTGCACTTACTCGTTTCGAAGCCTTCACCAAAAATGGGTTAGATAGTTACGATGAAAATCGCAATCTTGCCTCAATTGATGGAACTTCAAAGATGAGCACTTATTTGAAATTCGGTGAAATTCACCCCCGTACTTTGCTTGAAAATCTTGGAGAAAGTAAGGCACACGACACTTTCCGGAAAGAGATTGCCTGGCGCGAGTTTTACGCAGATGTGCTCTTTAACAATCCAATGACAGATGTGGATTACTACGCACCTAAATTTGCAGAGATGCGATACGACAAGCCTGATAAGCAGTTCAAGGCTTGGTATGAAGGAAAAACAGGGTATCCATTTGTTGATGCGGCAATGCGCCAATTAATTCAAGAGGGCTGGATGCATAACCGCACGCGTATGGTTGTGGCTTCATTTTTGGTCAAAGATTTACACCTGGAATGGCAAATCGGAGAACGATTCTTTGCCGACCACTTAGTTGATTATGACGTTGCCTCTAATGCACATGGTTGGCAATGGACAGCAGGATGTGGCACCGACGCATCACCGTATTACCGAATATTTAATCCAATTGAACAAGGAAAACGTTTTGATGAAAATGGGGATTACATCCGAAGGTATGTTCCTGAGCTGGCGCACCTTTCCGCATCTGAAATTCATGAACCATGGTTGTTCCTTGATGGCTACAGCAAGGGATATCCAGAACGAGTAGTCGATCATGCCACTGAGCGCCTTGAATCCCTTGCTCGCTTACAAGAAATTAAAGCCGACAAACCCCTAGACCCTCGCGCTTAGCCTTATACATCGCATTATCTGCACGTACTAACAAATCCTTTTCTCCGGTGTTCTTTGCAACGCCAATGCTGACCCCAAGTTGTATCTCTTGGTTATTAATATGAAATGGATATGACAAAGTTGCACGTAACGCCAAAGCAACTTCTAGAGCGCTTTCATGACCACCTTCATATAGGACTCCAAACTCATCTCCGCCAAGTCGTGCCAATAAAGCACCGTGAGGCAAAGCGCGCTCAAAACGAAGTGCAACCTGTTGCAACACCTTGTCTCCTGTTTCATGACCATGGATGTCATTGATTGGTTTAAATCCATCTAAGTCAAGAAGCAGCAACGCTCCTTCTTTCTGAATAAAGCTATCGATCTCACTCACCAAACGCCGACGATTTGGAAGCCCGGTTAACTCATCTGTTCTGGCCAACAATCTTTCTTGGCCAATATTTTTAGCTTGGGTCAGCGCTAGCGCCATACGCGCAAATGCCAGAGCTAACGTTGCAATTGCGGGAATCAAAATAAACCTAGGAAAATAATCAGGCTGAATAGCAATTAAAGCCAACACAGTTGCACTCAGTGAAACTGAAACTGATACCAAAACCGGATTGATTCCTTCGCGAGCTTTCATGTCTATTCCTGGCTGCCAAAAACTTTCGGCAATTAACAAAAGAGCGAGAACCCAACCAATGTCTAGCATCGAGCCCATCAGGTAACTTCCATTAATATTTTGCCACAAGAAAAGAAAGTCAGTCAGGGCAAATAGCGTCACCCCCATTGTAAGAAGGACTCCACGTCTTGAATAACCCTGCATAAAAACAGTTGCGACAACGACGCACACAAGGATTAAATCTGCAATCGGATACATAATCGCAAAAAAGGTTTCACCAATGTTGCCATCAAAATGTGGAAGCACTGGTTTTGCAACTAGAGCAGAACATAGGGTGCTTAGACCTAAGCCAAATATTGAGGAATCTACAAGCTCAATTACTGTTAGTTTTCGGTTTGCTGCAAGAAGGCGTGGCAACCCAATAATTGCAAGTGGGTAAAACAGTAAATACATAATGCCAGAGACCGTATTAGAAACTGTTTGCGATGAATAGAAGATTGCGACGCTTGCAATAACAGATCCAATTGCCCAAAACCCTACGGCGATAGCAACGCTTGGCTTGGCAACTCTGTCGCTGACATGTGGTGCACACGAGATTCCTACAATTGCCGCAGCTGGAATGATGTTGAATGCAAATAATTCTGACCACACTGTTGGGAATAGCAGATGAAGAAATAGATAGACAGCCAACAGGCAGAATCCTGAAAATCTAGCTACCCGCATATTGCGAGAATAGGAAGATCACAGCAACAATGAAATAGGGGAACCCATAGGTAAGAAAAAACCCGCCACCGTGTAGGTAGCGGGTTTTTACTGAAGAACTACAGTATCTAGAGACCCTTTGTACAAATAAGTTTCGCATTTTGGCGAGCACTATTAACATTTAGTGCCAGCTCTGCAGGCTTGTTGATTGCCACAAGCTTTGACGCTTCAAGCTTCTTGATTAACTGATCAGTGCCGCGAATCTTGCTTGCATAAGCACGAGTCGCCGATTTCCATGAATTAACAGCGGTTGTTAGCACTCTCTTATCTGCATCACTCTTTGCTGCAGCAAGCTTTGTCTCGGCACCGGCAAGTCTGAGAGTTGCCTCATCTAATTTCACTTGCACCTCTGCACGGTTGGCAATTTCTGTCGTTATCCCAAGGTCAATTACAGGAATTTGTTCCTTGAATTGAGCTGATGTTGCTGCAGCAACCTTCTGTGCCTTAACGGCAGCATTTGCTGTTGTTAAACAATCAACTGTTAACCACGTTAATTTAGAACTCGATGTTACAAGTGGGTTCTTCGCGCACTTATATGTCACGCTGCCTACCTTGGTAGTTGATCCAGACTTCTTGCATGCAACACCATTTGAAACCTTGGTTGCAGCCTGAGCTGGGACAGCCACCATAACGCCACCTGCCACGATGAGTGCTACTGATAACGATGCGATTTTACGAAGCATGAAAGAACCTTTCGTTGAAATAAGGGTAATACTATCGATTGAGTACTTAAAGAAGACTGAAAACGCGCCGAGAGTAAGCAGCCGTAGCTGTTATTTGCGTTGTTTTTTCCTCACATTCATTCCAACTTTTCTGACAATTGAACGTGGCAATCTTTTAATGACAAAGACCAATACCTGATATTGCCAACCCGGAATCGATATGGCCACTCCCTTGAGCGCATCGCTCCATGCTTTTGCAACTAATTCATCAGAATCAAGCCACATGAAGCTCGGTAAACCCTTCATGGACATTCGGCCCCGTTGGTGGAACTCGGTTCGGGTGAACCCAGGACATAGTGCGCTGATTTTTACATTTGTGCCAGCGAGTTCGGTATGAAGTGATTCGGACAACACAGTCAGATATGACTTTGATGCACTGTATGTGCCGCCGGCGATAAAGCTGGCTACAGATGAAACATTGATCACAACTCCTTTGTTTCGCTGCTTCATCAGCGGAAGTGCCACATGCATAAGGCGCATTGGGGTCCCGACTAAAACGTCAAGCAACTGTTGTTCAGCATCTAGCTGCGAGACAGTAAACGCCTTGTTAAATCCAAACCCCGCATTATTGATCAATACATCAACTTGATTGTTTGCGATGTACTGCTCGACCACACTGCAACCAGAATCTGTCGCAAGATCTGCCTGAATAATGTGGGTTTGGATTTTGAACTTAGCCTGTAATTGTTCAGCACGCTCTTGCAAACGCGGCAGATCGCGAGCAACTAGCACGATGTTGTAATTGTTTTCCGCCAACAACCTAGTAAAGCTCTCACCTATTCCAGATGTTGCTCCTGTGACTAGCGCCCACGATTGCATTTATGCCACGATTCCTGCGGGATCTTCATCCCGAATATGCCAGCTACTGCCGTACGACTCAATTAAGTCTAAGAATGGTTTTGGTTCTAGCCATTCTGGACCAACAACTCCAGCAGGCTTCCAGGTGCCGTTAGAAATTAACTCCATTGCAATTACTGGATTAATGGCTGTCTGCCACACAACTGCTTGATCGCCATAATTTTTCATCGACCATTCATTGTCAACAACGTTATAGATGTAGCACGCATATGGTTTGCCCTCTTTATTCAGACCCGCAACATGAGCACCTGCACACGTTTTACCCTGCATGACAGGACCAATTGTTGCTGGGTCAGGCAATAAAGAAGCCAAGAAGTCACGGGGCGCGATCTGCATTCCACGATAGTTAACTTTTTCTTTGTTTGAAAGACCAAGTGCGTGAATAGTTTTTAACTTCTCAATAAAGTCATTGCCAAGGCCGTATTTGAAGCTGACCTTCTTTGCTTTAACTTTTTGTGGAATCAAAACAACTTCTTCGTGTTCAACATCAACACATTCAACCGGGCCGATACCTTCGGGAAAATCAAAGGTCACACCGCCAGTAAATGGCTTAGTGGTATGCCAACCTTCATTCCACATTAGTGGGGAATTGAGACATTCTTCGATAGTTGTCCAAATTGAAAATGATGGAGCAAAGTCATACCCAACGACAGTAAGACTTGATCCATCCAAAATTGTCACAGCATCAATTTCGCTGAATAAGTAATCTTGGGCATACCGTGCAAAAATATCGCTCATACCAGGTTCGATTCCGATTCCGATAAGTGCGTAGTTGCCTTGATTTAGCCACTCATCATGTTGGGCAAATTGATCATCGCCTAATTTCACGCCAACTTTATTAAATGGATCTGTTGGGTGTGCAATCGAAAGTGACAAAGCCATATCGATGTAATTAACGCCCGCATTTTTTGCTGCATTAAAGATGTTCATGACAAAGCGAGGGTCCACTGCGTTGATTACAACCTCAGGATTGACCTTTCGGATCAATCCCTCGAGAGCCGCCAGATCGCCGGCATCCACCTCCACTGAAGTAAATCGTGGGTCTTGGATTTTCTGGGTGACAGCGTGCGCTTTTGAAGCATCGTAATCAGCGATAACTAACTCAGTG
>DAISII010000013.1:0-12573 GCA_036822115.1 Candidatus Planktophila sp. | reverse complement strand
TTGTTGCACCAGTGACGTTAACAATTTCTTCTACAAATTGCCCACGACGACCTTCGAGCATTTCGGCGATTCGATACAAAATCTGTCCACGATTATATGCAGTGGCTTTATTCCATCCGGCATGTGCTGCGCGTGCAGCAACAACTGCATCTCGCAAATCTTTTCGGGAAGCAAGACATGGGTTTGCGATAAAGACGCCCGTGGCATTTTTAACTTCGTAGGTACGACCGGATTCTGTGCGCGGGAAAGCACCATTGATATATAGCTTGTAAGTCTTCTTCACATCAATGCGATTACTCATGGCTTACTCCCTTCAAATATGCAGCCAGGCCGTGGCGTCCGCCTTCGCGACCCCACCCCGATTCCTTATAGCCACCAAATGGTGATGTCGGATCAAACTTATTGAAGGTATTAGCCCAAATAACACCTGCGCGAAGTTGTTGAGCTGCCCACAGTGTGCGAGATCCTTTTTCACTCCAGATGCCAGCAGATAAACCAAACGGGGTGTTATTTGCCTTTTCTATGGCCTCGGCAGGTGTTCTAAATGTCAGAACAGATAGAACTGGACCGAAGATTTCCTCACGCGCAATTCGATGTGCCTGTGTGACGCCAGTAAAGATTGTTGGTGCAAACCAGAATCCCTTACTTGGCAGTTTGCATTCTGGGCTCCAGCGTTCTGCGCCTTCTGAATCGCCAACAGCGGCGAGCTCAATAATTTTTGCAAGTTGTTCCTTGCTATTAATCGCACCAACATCTGTGTTTTTATCCATTGGATCACCCACACGAATCTTTTCCATACGATTCTTTAGCTTATGTAAAACCTCTTCAGCTACATTTTCTTGTAACAAGAGACGAGAGCCCGCGCAACAGACATGTCCTTGATTAAAGAAAATGCCATTAACAATTCCTTCGACAGTCTCATCTATTGGGGCATCATCAAAAACAATATTGGCTGCTTTGCCACCGAGTTCTAAAGTAACGCTCTTGTTAGTTGGTGCCACAGCGCGAGCAATAATTTTTCCAACTTCGGTAGATCCGGTAAATGCAATCTTGTCGATACCAGGATGGTTAACAATTAATGCACCCGTTGATCCATCACCTGTGACAATGTTGACTACACCCGCTGGAAGTTCTGCTTGCTGGCACACTTCGGCAAATAACAATGCGGTCAGTGGTGTTGATTCAGCGGGCTTTAGAACTACGGTATTTCCAGCAGCAAGTGCTGGTGCAACCTTCCAGGCCAACATCAATAAGGGAAAGTTCCAAGGAATAATCTGTCCTGCAACACCCAGTGGCTTTGGAGATGTGCCCAGACCAGCGTATTCAAGCTTGTCTGCCCATCCTGCGTGATAGAAAAAGTGAGCCGCAGCCAATGGAATATCGGTATCTCGTGACTCACGAATCGGCTTACCGTTATCGAGAGTTTCCAGAACTGCAAACTCACGTGCACGCTCTTGCATGATCCGTGCGATTCGATACAAATACTTTCCGCGCTCTTTGCCTGACATCTTTGACCAGGTGTTTGTATATGCCTTGCGTGCCGCTTTAACCGCTGCATCAACATCGGCTTTACCGGCAAGTGCAATCTGACTTAGTACTTCTTCAGTAGCTGGGTTAATTGTTGGAAAGTGCTTGCCGCCTGGAACAAACTTGCCGCCGATGAAGTGTCCATACTTAGGCTTGATCGTGACAATTGCGCGAGATTCTGGCGCTGGGGCATATTCGAAGGTCATAGTCGTCTCCATTAATCCATCGTCACATATTGAGGGCTAGTGTAATAACCATCATCCATCTTCATGCGCTGCAGCAATAGATCATTGAGCAATGCACTGGCTCCAATTCGAAAGAGTTTCGGATTGAGCCAATCTGGTCCAACGGTTTCATTGACCAAAACTAATTGTTTAATTGCATCTTTGGTATTTCGGATTCCACCAGCAGGCTTAACTCCGATTCGTACCTGAGTCATCTCATAGAAGTCGCGAACAGCTTCGAGCATTACTAGTACAACCGGGGGAGGCGCTGCTGGTGCAACTTTTCCGGTCGATGTCTTAATAAAGTCAGCACCTGCTGCCATTGCCAAAAATGATGCCTTGCGTACATTGTCATAGGTGACTAATTCACCGGTTTCAAAAATCACCTTTAAATGGGCTTTATCGCCACATACTTGGCGGATCTGAACAATCTCATTGAATACATCGATGTAACGACCAGCAAGAAAAGCACCGCGATCAATCACCATATCGATTTCTGCCGCACCTGCATCAATAGCATCTTGAGTATCTTGAATTTTTACCGGCATTGATGCACGACCCGACGGAAAAGCAGTTGAAACCGCTGCTACTGGCACATGCTGGCCACCAATTAAATCTAGATGCGCGCGTGCCACCCCGACCATGTCGTTGTAAACACAGACTGCACCAACACTTGGAACCGTCGAATCTGTTGGGTCTGGTCGTACAGCCTTTGTACACAAAGCTTTCACTTTGCCAGGAGTGTCTGCCCCTTCAAGAGTTGTTAAATCAACCATTGTGATTGCTGTATCGATCGCCCAACGCTTTGATGTGGTTTTGATACTTCTGGTTGCAAGCATTGCTGCGCGAGCTTCAGCGCCCACCTGATCTACACCTGAAAGATTACCGAGGTAACTCTTTAGTGAGGCATCAGTGCCATCAACTAAACCGTAAAAACTCACGATAATAATTCCTTCAGTGGTGGTCGCAGTTGATCCAATACTAATTGAGCAGTTTTGGAATCCTTTTCAATTACTTCAATGTAACACTTCATCTTTGCCTCAGTACCGCTGGGACGAATAATTATTCGAACTCCACCAGTTAGCCAGATTCTCAAACCATCTGTAGGTGGTAAGCCATCGGTTGGGGCTGCTAGATCATCAATCGACGTAACTGTACGGCCAGCAATACTCTGTGGTGGATTCTTACGAAGTCCGCCAAGAATGACATCTACCTTTGATAAATTGCTGAGGCGGATAGAGATTTGTTCGGTTCCGTGGAAACCATGACGTTCCCATATCTCATCCAATAAATCTAAAACAGTTTTACCATCAGCTGCAAGATCAGTTGCAATCTGAGCCAGGGTTATAGCGGCAGAAATTCCATCTTTATCATTTACTGTCTTTGCATCAACTGCGTAGCCAAGTGCTTCTTCATAGCCAAAGGTTAGATCCTTTATCTTTGCTAGCCATTTGAAGCCAGTTAGTGTTTCTTTGAATTCGAGGTTGTAGTGTCCGGCAATCTTTTTGAGAATCGATGAGGAAACAATCGAATTTGCAAAAACTCCTCCAGTAGCTCTCCGAGCTATGTATTCCCCCAAAAGTACGCCTAATTCATCGCCTCTGAGCATGCGCCAACCAGTTTCAGGATCTTTAACCGCAGCAGCGCACCGGTCTGCATCTGGATCATTGGCAATTACTAGATCTGCATCAAATGTTTTGGCTGTTTCAAGTGCTAAATCAATCGCACCTGGTTCTTCAGAATTTGGAAAAGCAACAGTTGGAAAATCGGGATCTGGCGCAGCCTGTGCATCAACCAAGATTGGTGATAAGAATCCGGCTTTGTGGAAAACACGCTGAAGTGTTTCGGTACCAACCCCATGCATCGCCGTGTAAACAATTTTCAATGTACCTGGACTAGTGGCAAGGGATGCTGTGCGCTCGATGTACTTTTCAATTATCTCTTCGCCCAAAACAGTCCACAATTTTCCACGTGGTTGATCCTTTAGCAATGTGATTGCATCAATAGCTTGTGCAATTGAAACATCGGTTGGTGAAACAATTTGGGATCCGCGATATTCGATTCCATCTACGGTTCCTCCGAGATAAACCTTGTATCCATTATCTTGTGGCGGGTTATGGCTAGCGGTAACCATGATTCCTACATCGCAAGCCAGTTCATTAGTAGCAAAAGCCAATACTGGTGTTGGTAGTGGACGTGGCAATACAAAAACCTTCATCCCCGCACCGCTCATAATCTCAGCGGTTTCAAATGTGTAATCCTCAGATCCATGCCGAGCATCTCGACCAATAACAACAGAAGTTAAGTTGCGCTCTTTCATGTAAGTAACGATTCCAGCTGCGGCACGACCAACGACCGCTCGGTTCATCCCAGATGGACCGGGGCGGTTAGGACCACGCAATCCTGCTGTTCCAAATTGCAAAAAGCCATTAAATGATGTTCGAAGTTCGGATTCGTTAGCTGTATCTAGCCACTGTTGTAGCTGAGAAGCTGTAATTGGATCTGGGTCATCTGCTATCCAGGCCTGAACTTCGGCCACTAATGATTGATCCATGTGCTTAGAGTAACTTCGCGGCAAAGCTTTGAGAAGTCAGGTTATTTATCGATAATGTCACAGAGATTAGTTCCACTTGCAACAGTGGTTCCAATTACTGCTGTCAGATTAGAGATTATGCCCGCCTTGTGCGCCGTTAACGGCTGCTCCATTTTCATAGCTTCAAGAACAAAGATGAGATCACCGATTTCGACGTGGGCACCTTCTTCTACTGCAATTTTAACAACGGTGCCTTGCATTGGACTAGTAAGTCCAGAACCACTTGATCGGCCAGCCATAGTTTGTTTTGCGCGATGTCGCTTTATAACAGGCTTTGGTGCGTGAACAAGTATTTCAAATCGTTTTCCATTAACTTCGGTAACAAGATATTCAAGCGCCATATGCGTTTCAAGAGGCGGCTCAGTAAATGTGAATGCAGGAATTTGATTATCAAACTCATTTTCAATGTAACTCGTGTACACCTTGAAATTCTCTGTGTATGCAGGATCCTCAAGAATTGCACGATGAAATGGAATCGCAGTTGCTAATCCACCAACTGTGAATTCAGATAGTGCGCGGCGAGCACGGTCAATGGCTTGCTCACGAGTTGCGCCGGTAACAATCAGCTTTGCAAGAAGTGAATCAAAGTTGCCGCCAATAGTGTCGCCACCCTGAAAACCTGCATCGACTCGAACACCAGGACCAGTTGGAATTTCCCATTCAGTGATGCGACCAGGTGCCGGTAAGAAAGAACGCCCAGGATCTTCGCCGTTGATTCGGAATTCAATTGAGTGTCCACGAATCACGGGATCATCAAATCCAAGTGCTTCGCCATCTGCGATTCGGAACTGTTCGCGCACAAGATCAAGTCCTGTCACTTCTTCACTGACTGGGTGCTCAACTTGCAAACGAGTATTTACTTCAAGAAATGAGATCGTTCCATCTACGCCAATTAAGAATTCGCAAGTTCCGGCGCCAACATAGCCAGCTTCTTTCATGATTGCTTTACTCGAACGGTAGAGCTCATCATTTTGCGCTTGTGTTAAAAACGGTGCAGGTGCCTCTTCCACAAGTTTTTGATGTCGACGTTGCAGCGAACAGTCGCGTGTACTAACTACAACGGCATGACCGTGCTTATCAACTAGTACCTGTGTTTCAACATGTCGGGGTTTATCTAAATATCGCTCTACGAAGCACTCACCACGGCCAAATCCCGAGATTGCTTCTCGTACGGCAGATGCAAATAATTCTGGAATCTCTTCCATGGTTCGTGCAACCTTTAAACCACGTCCACCACCACCGTGAGCAGCCTTTATTGCAACAGGCAAGCCATGTTCCTTTGCAAAAGCAGTTACCTCTTCGTGGCCTGCGACAGGATCTTGCGTACCTGCAACAAGTGGCGCACCAGCTTTTGCTGCAATCTTTCGGGCAGAAACTTTGTCACCTAATGCTCTAATTGCAGCTGGCGGTGGTCCAATCCAGGTAAGACCTGCATCTATAACTGCTTGTGCAAAGTGTGCGTTCTCTGAAAGAAATCCATAACCAGGGTGAACAGCATCTGCGCCAGATTCTCTAGCAACAGCGATTAGTTTTTCAATATCTAAATATGTTTGTGTGGCTGTTGTGCCATGCAGCGAGTAGGCCGCATCTGCCATCTGCGTATGTAGAGATGTGCGATCTTCATCGGAATACACGGCGACGCTTTCGATGCCATGATCCTTACAGGCGCGGATAATGCGAACTGCAATTTCACCGCGATTAGCAATAAGTACCCGTTTCATTTCATCACCTTTGCCTGCGGCCATGTGTATCCAAGCTGGGCAAATGCTTTACGCACAAATGGCATTGAAATACCAACAACATTTGTGTAATCACCTTCAATAGAAGGGATGAAAGGGGAGCTAAATCCATCAAGAGTAAAACCGCCGGCAACATGTAGCGGCTCTTCCGTCGCAACGTAATCTGCAATTTCTTCATCGCTCATATGATCAAATGTGACACGAGTTGTAACACGATCTGAAATTTCAACATCTTTTGCGGTATCAATTATGCAATGACCTGTGTGTAGCAAACCGGAGTTGCCTCGAACTCGCTTCGCGCGCTCAGTTGCGATAGCTGGTGTACCTGGCTTTCCTAGTGAAACTCCGTCGAATTCAAAGGTTGAGTCACACCCAATGATAATTGCTGGAAAATCAAGCTGTTCGCGGACAGTGTGCGCCTTCGTAATTGCCAGGGCTATAACCATGTCTGCAGGGTGCATCGAGTTGAAAAAATCTGTTTCTTCATCAACATTGCTCGCAATAATCTTTGGTGACAATCCAGCAGACTCTAGTAAACGGCGTCGGCTAGTTGATTGAGAAGCTAAAACTATTGTTGGCATCGTTATTCAAACCTTCTTGCACCAAATGTAATTTGCTGTGGAAGAGGCTGGCGCAATTGTGGCGATCCGTACACACTGCGGCGAATCACTGGTATGAGTTCTTCACGCTTGTGCTGGGACATAACCGCTTGAATTGCCTGTAGCTCTTCAGCGGTCGGAACACCTTTTACTATTTCGTATTTCATTACAAAGGAATATTTCCATGTTTGCGAGCGGGCAAGACATCTCGCTTTGTCTTGAGAGTTCTAAATGCTTTAGTTATGTATGCACGAGACTGGCTGGGCTCGATCACTGTGTCAATTGTTCCGCGCTCTGCCGCCAAGTAAGGGTTGGCCAGTGATTCGTTGTAATCCTTTACTAACTCGGCGCGCTTTGCCTCAGGATCCTGTGCGCTACTTAGCTCTTTACGATACAAAATGTTTACCGCACCTTGTGCACCCATTACGGCGATTTCAGCACTTGGCCAGGCAAAGTTAATGTCACTACCAAGGTACTTAGAGCCCATAACAATAAATGCTCCACCGTACGCCTTGCGGGTAATAAGTGTTACTAGTGGAACAGATGCTTCAGCGTAGGCATATAGCAATTTTGCACCGCGACGAATAATTCCATCCCATTCTTGTTCTGTACCAGGCAAGAAACCTGGAACATCTACCAAGGTAAGAATTGGGATATTAAAGGCATCGCAGAAACGCAAGAATCGTGCTGCTTTTTCGCTGGAATTAATGTCAAGAGTTCCGGCTAATTGATTAGGTTGGTTAGCAATAATTCCAATTGATTCACCTTCGATGCGCGCAAATCCGACAACAATATTTGGTGCATATAGTGCATGGACTTCTAAGAATTCAGCCTCATCTACTAAAGCCTGAATTAAAATCTTCATGTCATATGGCTGGTTAGGACTATCCGGAATCAATGCATCAAGTGCGATATCTGATGCCTTTTTTTCCAAAGTTTCAGTTGGTGGCAAATGAGGTGCTGCATCCATGTTGTTTGATGGAAGATAAGAAAGCAGCGCCTTGACATAATCAATCGCATCATCTTCATTTTCAGCAAGGTAATGCGAATTACCCGTGCGCGTGTTATGTGTACGAGCGCCGCCAAGTTCTTCCATTCCAACTTCTTCACCCGTAACTGTCTTAATAACATCAGGACCGGTAATAAACATGTGCGAGGTTTCATTGACCATCACTGTGAAGTCAGTGAGCGCGGGTGAATATGCAGATCCTCCAGCACATGGCCCAAGAATCAGCGAGATCTGGGGGATAACACCTGAAGATCGTGTGTTGAGTCGGAAAATCTTGCCGTAGCCATTGAGGGATGCAACACCTTCTTGAATACGTGCTCCACCAGAATCATTTATCCCGATTAGTGGGATCCCAGATTTAAGTGCGAACTCTGCGATCTTTACAATTTTTTCGGCGTGGACTTCGCCTAGTGAGCCACCCATGACGGTGAAATCTTGGGAATACAAAGCTATAGGACGGCCATCAACGGTTGCTGTTCCGATTACTACACCATCACCATAAGGGCGATTATTTTCCATTCCAAACTGAGTGGATCGGTGTCGTGCAAACTCATCGATCTCGGTGAATGAATCGGCATCGACTAATAATTCAATTCTTTCGCGCGCAGATTTTTTGCCTTTTGAGTGCTGCTTCTCGACGGCACGCTCAGATCCACCATGGATGGCTTCCTCAACACGATCACGAAGGTCTTCTATTTTTCCGGCAGTTGTATGCAGATCACGGCTCATGGGCGTACGGTACTAGTCGTGGGCAAAGAATTGTTAAGTGCAGCGCTTGATCAGGCAGAGATCAAGAGATTAATTACGCCTTACTGGCGAGTAAGCGTGGTTGAACTCACCACTTCAACGCAAGGCGATTTAGTGCAACGCGTGCGCGATGGTGATGCACAAGTAGGCGATGTAATTGCGGCAGAGTTTCAATCAGCTGGTCGCGGACGATTAGATCGTACATTCGAGGCACCAAAAGGAAGTGCCTTGCTGTTTTCTTTTTACATCCAACCGAAACGCAATCGTGACGACTGGGGCTGGATTCCTTTAATTGCTGGATACAGTGTTGCAAAAACTTTGCATGCTTTCCATGCAACCGTTAAATGGCCTAATGACATTTTAATTAATCATAAAAAAGTTTCAGGACTAATTGCCGAAGTAGTTGGAGACGGCGTAGTAATTGGTATCGGCATCAATGTTGGTATGAATGAGGATCAACTGCCAGTAGAGACTGCAACATCCTTACTCGTTGAAGGTGGAGTTGATTTAACGAGAGATGAAATTTTGTGCGAGGTCTTGGAAGAGTTTGAAGATCACTTTGTGCAATGGGATCAAGGGATTGACGAGGTACAGGCCTTGTACGTACATCTAAGTGCCACCTTAGGCAAAGAGGTGCGCGTTGAATACCCTGGCGGAGCTACACATCTGGCCAGAGCAGAATCGATTTCAGATATTGGCGCGCTGGTCTTAGATGATGGGACTCATGTTCAATCCGCCGATGTAATTCATCTACGATAAGCCGGTGAGCAAAGCCTTTCCAACTGTTGGAGTCATCGGAGCTGGACAGCTTGCTCGGATGAGCATTGCTCCCGCGACAGCTTTGGGCGTTAATTTATTATTACTTGCAGGCGATTCCAATGATTCTGCCGCTCAAATAACACAGCATATTGTTGGGGATTACACCGATCTTCGGACTGTTCGAGAATTTGCAGCACACTGTGATGTTGTTACCTTTGAACACGAATTAATTCCATTAAGTGTTGTGAAAGCGCTAGAAGCTGACGGGGTAGTTGTTCGTCCTTCTTCTGCAGCTTTTTTGTATTCACAAGATAAAGCAGCAATGCGCCAGAAATTGCAAGCCTTTCCTTCGCCTCATTTTCAAATTGTGACGGCTGTAAGTCAAGTAAAGGAATATCCTGTAATCGCAAAAGCGATCTCTGGTGGATATGACGGACGCGGAGTTTGGAAAGTACAGTCAGTAAAAGAGCTCGGGGATCTTTTACGCCAGCTGCCCAAGCTACTAGTCGAAGAGCTGATTGAATTTGATTATGAGATTGCCGTCATGGTGGCTCGATCACCTCATGGACAGGCAACAACTTGGGCTCCAACGCAAACGGTGCAAAAAGATGGAATCTGTGTGATGACAATTTCTCCTGCCCCGCAATTATCAGCAGCGCTAAGTGAAAAAGCACAGAAACTTGCGCTAGATGTTGCAGCAGAAGTCGCAGTAGTTGGCGTGATGGCGGTTGAAATGTTTGTAAAAGGTGACAACCTATTTATTAATGAGTTAGCAATGCGTCCACATAATTCGGGTCACTGGACCATTGAAGGCTCTCACACAAGTCAGTTTGAACAACATCTGCGTGCTGTTTTAGATCTGCCATTAGGAGATCCGTCAATGACAGCTCCGATTGCTGTCATGGGAAATGTTTTGGGTGGCAGCAAAACAGATATGTATCGTCCGTATCTACACTTGATGGCACGGACTCCTGCGCTTAATTTTCATCATTACAAGAAGGATGTGAGGCCAGGTCGCAAGCTTGGCCATGTCACTTTGCTAGGCAAAGACCTCGTAGAATTAACCAATGAAGTCCAACATGCGGTGGACTATATGAGCGGAGAAATCGATGAGTGATGTAGCAATCATCATGGGGTCAGATTCAGACTGGCCAACGATGGAAGATGCCGCGAAAATTTTGGATGACCTTGGAATTTCATATACGGCAGATGTTGTTTCGGCACATCGCATGCCACTTGAGATGGTTGAGTTTGCACAAACCGCACAAGCAAAGGGGTACAAAGTAATTATTGCCGGTGCCGGTGGTTCAGCACATTTACCCGGCATGGTTGCATCATTAACAACACTTCCTGTTATAGGCGTGCCAGTTGCCCTAAAAAATCTTGACGGAATGGATTCCTTGCTGTCCATAGTTCAAATGCCAGCAGGGGTACCTGTGGCAACAGTTGGCGTTGGTAATGCAAAGAATGCTGCATTGTTAGCTGCAAGAATTTTAGGTGTATCTGATGCCGCGATTTCGACAAAGGTTGCAGCTGGCTTACAGGAGATCAACAAGATTGCAAAGGAAAAAGGCGAAAGTTTAAACTCCCGTCGCAATCAAAAAACTGGTTTTTAAGTTCTACCGCGATATTCAATAGCAGGGCAGCGATCCATCACCGTTAGTAAACCAGCAGCTTGTGCGCGAGCTACTGCATCAGTATCGATCACATCTAGTTGCAACCAGACAGCCTTAGCCCCAATTGCAATTGCTTCATCTACTACTTTTCCGACAAGTGTTGAGTTAACAAAGCAATCGACAACATCGACAGATTCCGGAATGTCAGACAAAGTTTTGTAACCAGTTTCGCCGTGTACAACTTCAGCTCGCGGGTACACCGGAATAATGCGGTGACCCTTATCTTGAAGAAGTTTTGCTACTCCGAATGCAGCGCGTTCAGGATTGTTGCCAAGACCAACTACTGCCCATGTTTTTAGCGCAAGGACAGCATCAATGGTTTCTTTAGTATTAATCAGTACGCCCTAGTGCGCGGAATTTCCAGCCAGCATTGCGCCACAGTGTGCGATCCAACATGTTGCGCCCATCAATGATGATTTTGCTCTTAACAAGTGAGGAAATAGCGGCAGGATCGATCTGGCGGTACTCCTTCCATTCAGTCAAGTGAAGGATTAAATCGGCATCTTTGATTGCATCTGTGACAACTTCAGCAAAATCAAGGTTTGGAAAACGCTTGCGCGCAGGCTCGATACCTTGTGGATCATGGATAACAACCTTCGCTCCTGCTGCATGTAACTGAACTGCGATATCAAGAGCTGGAGAGTCACGTACATCATCACTGTCGGGCTTAAAGGTTGCACCTAAAACTGCAATTTTGTACTGTGTTAGATCTTCTGAAAGTTCTCCACGCACGACATCGATCACACGCTGGCGCGCACGTAAGTTAATTGCATCAATTTCGCGCAAAAATTCAAGTGCTTGCTTGGCACCTAACTCTTCGGCGCGAGCCATAAATGCACGAATGTCTTTAGGAAGACAGCCTCCACCAAAACCGATACCTGCCTGCAGAAAGCGACTACCGATACGAGGGTCATAACCGATTGCCTTTGCAAGCACAGTTACATCTCCGCCCGCAGCTTCGCAGACTTCAGCCATCGCATTGATAAATGAAATCTTTGTTGCAAGGAATGAGTTAGCAGCAACCTTTACTAGTTCAGAAGTTGGCAGGTCTGCACGAATCCAAGGTGTACCTAATGCAATAACAGGTTCGTACACTTCTTTCAGAATCTCTTCTGCACGATCATTGGCAACGCCCACTACTAAACGGTTTGGAGTCAAAGTATCTTCAACTGCATAACCTTCCCGAAGAAATTCTGGGTTCCATGCTAAATCTGCGTGAGGCGCGGTCTTTGCAAGTTCGGCGCGCAATGCTTGCGCTGTTCCAACCGGAACCGTTGACTTACCGACAACTAGTGATCCTTCTTTTAGATATGGAGAAATAGCGGCAACTGCCGACTTTACGTAGGTTAAATCTGCGGCTAGTCCATCTTTACTTTGTGGGGTTCCAACACAGACAAAGTGAACATCAGCATCTTTAACTGCAGAAAAATCAGTAGTGAAAGAGAGACGACCTGTTTTCATTTCTTGCTCAAGCAGTGTGTCTAACCCTGGCTCATAGAATGGAAGTTTTCCGCTTTGTAGCAGCGCCACTTTTTCAGGATCTGTATCGACACCAATTACGGTAAAACCAAGAGAGGACATACATGCAGCATGGGTGGCTCCAAGATAACCGCAGCCAACAACCGAGAGAGTTAAAGTCATGTGGAGGAGTTTACTTCAGAGCCCCGCAAGGATTTTCATCAGCGGTACGAGTCTTGAAT
>DAISII010000012.1:0-12655 GCA_036822115.1 Candidatus Planktophila sp. | reverse complement strand
GCTGAAGATCGTCCGTATCACGCAGCTGCAAAGCGCAAGAAAGCTGCAGAGAAAAAGGAAACACGTTCTCCTCGCATTCCCAAAGGAGATCGCCCTCGTGGTGAAATCGTTGCAGGACGTAACGCGGTACTGGAAGCACTTCGCGAGAATGTTCCATCGACAGAATTATTAGTCGCACGTAGTATCGATGTTGATGATCGCGTTGCAGAAAGCTTAAAGCTCGCTCTCCACCATGGTCTACCGATTCGTGAGGCACACCGTGCCGAAGTAGAAGGTATTTCACCAAATAGCCAAGGAATTATTCTTGCAATTAAACCTTTTCAGTATTCAAGTTTTGAAGAGATTATGGAACGTGCAAAGTACCCGTCATTAATTGTTGCTCTAGATGGCGTTACAGATCCGCGAAACCTTGGAGCAATTATTCGATCCGCTGCTGCCTTTGGCGCAGCAGGTGTGATCATGACCGAACGCCGTGCAGCAACAATGACAGCCTCAGCATGGAAAGCATCGTCAGGTGCAGCCGCACGTTTGCCAATCGCGCAAATTACAAACCTTGCTCGCACAATTGATGCAGCTAAAAAAGCTGGAATGTTTGTGGTTGGCCTTGATGGTGAATCAGATGACATCATCAGCAACATGAAGGTTGCAACGGAGCCACTAATGATCATTGTTGGCTCTGAAGGCAAGGGTCTTGCACGATTGACTAAAGAAAAGTGCGACCTTGTTGTATCAATTCCGATTAGCACCACAACTGAATCTCTTAATGCAAGCGTTGCAACCTCAATCGCACTGTTCCATGTAGATCAGCAGCGTCGTGCACAGTAGGTAAAAAGCCGTGAAATACAATCGTTTTATTGCCATTGGTGATTCATTTACCGAAGGCATGTGTGATGAGAAAAAGTACGGGCAATATCGTGGCTGGGCTGATCGCGTTGCCGATGTTATGGCTGCGAATCAAAACGGTTTTCAGTACGCCAACCTTTCAATCCGTGGCAAGTTGTTAAAGCAGGTTATTGATGAGCAAATTGAACCTGCGATCGCACAAGTAATTGATAAGACAACACTAGTTTCTTTCCACGCTGGCGCGAACGATGTTATTCGTCCCAAGTACAACCCCAATATCACTTTGCCCATGTATGCCGAAGCGGTCCGCAAAGTTGCAGCCTCTGGTGCCACAGTGATGTTGTTTACGGTTCTTGAAGACAGCGGCAGTACGGGACGCCTTGCAGAATCATGGCAATCTCGTTTCAAAGATTTTAATAACAATGTTCGCGCGATGGCAGATGAGGTTGGTGCAATTCTTTGCGATGCAAATGATGAAGAGGCGTTTAAAGACCCACGCTTCCTAGCTTTTGATCGATTGCATTTAAACCCAATGGGTCATGATCGAGTTGCACAAGCAGTATTGGAAACTATTGAGCTGCCTTTTGATCCATCGTGGCGACGACCGCTAGCGCCACAAGAGCCAGTACCGCAATTTGTTAAATCTGCAATAACGATTGCCTGGTTTGCAACCTTTGCGCTTCCTTGGATGTGGCGACGTGCGCGTGGTAAATCATCTGGTGATGGGCGCACATGCAAGTATCCAATCGCAATCAATTGGCCACTAGCTCACTTAGATTAGGACTAGTGAATTAAATCTGAGTAACGGTCCACTCCCAGGTGTGAACCCCAGTTTTAATGATGTATTTATCCAAAGTATCTGGACCGCAGGATGCAGTACCAACACCACGATGAGCAGCATCAATATGCACAACGGTGTTTCCGCATGCTTTTACTTCTACATCGTGGGTGGCATCGGCTAATTCTGCATCCCTGTTAGGCGTTACAGATACCTGAGCGGGCTTGGCCATTTCAAAGCGCAGTCCGTTACCTGCAGCATTTGTCACCTCAAACCAACGTACAGCCGCATGTCCACCATTTTCTTGAGGGCGTACATAAGGAATATATTGTGCAGCTACTGTCGAAACATAACGCGCGATACGCCCAAGCTTGCGATCAGGGTATGACTCATGCGAACCAGTACCGAAGTACACAAGATCACTTAAGGAGCCATCTAGTTCAAAAAGTGTTCCAACGCGGGCAAGATCATCAAATGCCTTAGGGATAGTCACTGATTCTTTAACAGTAAATCCTCCAACAACAGGTGTAATCAACTGTGTGTGTTTGAATGAAACACCAGTACTTGTTTGCCAGGTGTTAGCAATCTTGATCGAAGTTGAAGATTGCGTCACAACACAATCAGTACGCGAGATCTCACGTACACCGTAACTCTCCCACTTCGTTGCGATATGTCCAATACGATCATTATCTGTAGGTGCTCGCCAGAGTGAAACTGATGGCGCAACGATTCCGTACGGCATAACGATTTGGCCACGGTCATCAACAACATCACCAATTTCATCAGCCTTCTGAACAGTTGCTAACGCTGTCGATGGCAATGCAATCTGACTCCAGGCGATTTCTGACATTGGAAAGGCCCAAGGGGTACTTGCTAGACAAACAAGTGTGAAAGTAACAAAACGTTCACCACGAGATGATCCCTTCGCAAGCTCTGTCGAAGATATTTTGAAATTTACCGTCTTGCGGGGAGCAACTGTAGGAAGTTTTACAACTCCACCATCTTGAATAACTCCATCGCAAGTGATTGACCACTGAAGTTGGTATTGACTCAGGTCTGCAAAGAAGTTCTTATTAAAGATCTTAAATTGACCAGTGGAAGCATTTGTGGCAGTGATGACGATAGGTGCGGCAATAGCCTTAAATTCATGCATTGCTGGCTTAGCTGTACGGTCTGGAAAGACCATTCCGTCGCAGCAGAAATTACCGTCGTGCTTGGTCTCGCCGTAATCTCCACCGTATGCGTTGCGCTTTGAACCATCGGGCATTGTTTGAACAGGACCGTGATCCCACATCTCCCAAATGAATCCACCTTGCAAGCCACGTGTTGATTCAATTACTTCCCAATACTCTGCCAATGTTCCGTTGCTGTTGCCCATGGCATGCGAGTACTCGCACATGATCAATGGTCGATCAGCTTTTGGAGACTTTGCGTACTCTTTAATTGCATTAATCGTTGGATACATCGGTGCAATCACATCTGTTAGTGAGTGACTTCCCATCCAGTTGCCGCGGATTCCACCTTCGTAATGCAAAGGACGTGATGGATCAAAACTACGTGCATATGCGGCGGCTGCTTCATGGTTAGTACCTGCACCTGATTCGTTGCCTAGTGACCACATAACAACAGATGCATGATGGATGTCGCGCTGAACCATGCGACCAACACGATCTACAAACGCGCTCAGATATTTGGTGTCATTACAGATAGATGAAATAAAAGCATGTGATTCGATATTTGCTTCACCAATTACATAAAAACCAAGCTCGTCACACAAATCCAAAAGTGCTGCATCATTGGGATAGTGCGATGTGCGGACAGCATTGAAGTTCCAACGCTTAAGTTCCAGCAAATCTTGTCGCATGTCATCATAAGTTAACGCACGCCCCGTGAACCGATTAAAGTCATGGCGATTGATGCCATAGAAAATAATTGGTTGGCCATTGACCAAGAAATCTTGTCCTTTTATGACAATTGACCTGAAGCCAATGCGCTGCTGAGAAACTTCAATTACCGTTCCTTGGGGATCGATAAGTTCGATACTCAAGGTATATAGATTGGGGATCTCTGCAGACCAAGGATTTACCTTTGGAATTCGGGTTTCTAACAACACCTTTCCGTGCGGCCACGGCTCATTTTCCATGATGGCTGCTTTTGCATCAGCCGGCAGTCTTCCATCCCAAAATTTTCCGTGGAAGTAATCATCGCTGCGCTTTTTGAGGTTTGCATCTCGCTCTGTCCACTTTGGCGATGTGAAATTCTTTACTGTTTTTGAAAGATTGGCACTCTTGACCTTTGGCAGCTCACTGATGGATGCACGAAGCATGTAGCCATCAGTTGAAAGATCATCTAGTGAACCCAGATCCGCTTCGATGCTTAGTGTTCCGGTCGAACCATCTTTTTCTAAACCAGCTACTGATTTAAATCTTTCGATAAAGACTTTATTTGTTGCATATAGCTTAATTGATCGTGTGATTCCACCGTGCCACCACTGATCTTGATCTTCAATAAATGTTGCATCAGACCACTTTGTGACATCAATGCGTACAACATTGTTTCCATCACTAACAAATTGAGTTACATCAAATTCGGCGGCCAAACGCGAATCTTTTGAGAGACCTACTTCTTGCCCATTGATGTACACAAGTGCAACTGATTCATACCCACCAACCTGCAAAACAATTCGCTTTCCAGTCCAACTCTTTGGAATATGAAAGTCACGTTCATAGACACCCGTTGGGTTTTCGGCAGGAACATAAGGAGGTTGATGTTCAAAAGGCATTTGCGTATTTGTATAAATAGGTTTATCAAAGAAAATTTCAGAGGGTTCCTGCATCGTCCATAAACCCGGAACCGGAATAGTTGCCCAGCGCTTGCCAATTTTTTCAGTCGGGCAATGCAACAACTGAAAGCGCCAGGTGCCATCCAAAGAAATTTGCTCAAAGTGTTCGATATTGAGCATCGGCAACCGATTAACGGAAGTCGTCTCTGGGCTCATCCAATAGTTGTTGATCACGCGGGAAGTCTCTCAGGAAATGAGGGCAACCACACCATGGTTAAGCGCGAGATTGAGGGATGGTTTAGCCGGGCGATACCCACTGATTACCTGTTATTCACCCAATCGCGAGAGAATTTGTCCATGAAAATCGAGCACCTGACCGACCGAGAGATTAGTTGGCTCTCTTTCGATCAAAGGGTCCTTGAATTAGCAGAAGATCCATCAGTTCCTCTTCTTGAAAGAGTTCGTTTCTTGGCAATTTCATCCTCAAATTTGGATGAGTTTTTCATGGTTCGTGTTGCAACCTTGATGAGCAAAATCGAGAACGAAGTAACGGCTGCAAATGTTGCAGGGCATAAGCCAAAAGAGCTGTTGGCAATGATTAGTACAAAAGCGAATGAGTTAGTTTCGCGTCAATCCAAAACTTTGCACGAAGAGATTTTGCCACAGCTCAAAAAACATGGAATTGAATTTGTAAAGTGGGAACAGCTTGACGAATCCGAGCGAACGTATGTTGCTAAGTTGTTCCAGGATCGAATTTTCCCAGTTTTAACCCCGTTGGCTGTTGATCCAACACACCCATTCCCATATATCTCTGGTTTATCACTCAACCTTGCTGTGATGGTTAAGAACTCAGCAACGCACGAAGAATTTTTTGCGCGTGTCAAGGTTCCAGAAATTTTGCCACGTTTTATTGCAACAGCAAAATTTGGATCAACACGATTCTTGGCTCTGGAAGACTTGATTGCAATTCATTTGCAAGAATTATTTCCAGGAATGATAATTGAAGACCACTACACATTCCGTGTAACCCGTAACCAAGATATCGAACTAGATGAAGATGAAGCAGAGGATTTACTGCTTTCACTAGAGCAAGAGTTGTTGCGCCGTAGATTTGGGCCACCTGTACGTTTAGAAATTGAAGAAGGCGTGGATGAAGCTCGAGTTGCTAAATTAGGCGCTGAACTTGGAATCGGATCTGAAAACATATTTCATGTCAGTGCACCGCTAAATCTCACATCGCTACATAAAATTGCAGACCTTGACTTTTCAGAATTGAAATACGCACCATTTAGATCTCGCACCGCCAAAGCGCTATCCGAGGTGGATTCTGAGGATAGTGACCTATTTTTTGCAGCTATCCGTCAAGGTGAAATTCTGCTGCACCATCCATATGAATCCTTTACCTCCTCCGTTGTGCACTTTTTGGAAAATGCTGCACAAGATCCTCACGTCCTGGCAATCAAGCAGACTTTGTATCGCACATCAGGTGATTCACCAATCATCGAAGCATTAATTGAAGCAGCAGAAGCTGGAAAGCAAGTTGTTGCTGTCATTGAAATTCGAGCCCGATTTGATGAACAAAACAATGTGAGGTGGGCGCGAAAGCTTGAAGCCGCGGGCGTACATGTTGTTTATGGATTAATGGGATTAAAGACTCATGCAAAGCTGTCATTGGTTGTGCGTGATGAGCCTCAAGGCATCCGTCGTTACTGTCATATCGGAACCGGTAACTACAACCCAAAGACTGCACGTATGTATGAAGATTTAGGGATACTTAGCGCAGATCTTGAATTAACAGAAGATTTAACTCGCTTATTTAATCAACTGTCTGGGTTTGCACCACAGTCAACATATTCGCGTTTGTTGGTTGCGCCGCGCACATTGCGATCAGGATTGACTGAACGTATTGACCGCGAAATTGATCACGCAAAAAATGGTAGGCCTGCAGGAATTCAATTCAAACTAAACTCGATTTTGGATGAAGGATTTGTGGCGAAGCTATATGAAGCATCACAAGCTGGCGTAAAGATTGAATTGTTGATTCGCGGAATTTGTGCCGTGCAGCCGGGCATTAAAGGTGTTTCAGAAAACATCGCAGTTAAATCTGTCTTGGGACGATTCCTTGAGCACTCACGTATTTATCACTTCATTAACGGTGGTGAGGATGAGTATTGGATTGGTAGCGCAGATTTGATGGGTAGAAACCTTGATCGACGCGTGGAAAGCCTTGTTCTAATACAACGAAAAGAGCATCAATTGCGACTGCAGGGCTTACTTGATTTGGGTCTTTCTGAGGAATCTTCCTCGTGGCAGTTGAATGAAACAACATGGTCCCGCCCAACAAAAAAGGGATTAACAAATGTCCAGGCAACCCTGATTGATCATTACTCGAAGGATAGATAAGTGGAAGGCCAAGTGATTCAGGCGGCTGGTGCGATTTTGTGGCGCCGCTTAAGTGATGATCTTCTGCAGATAGCTTTAATTCATAGACCCCGTTACGACGATTGGTCTTTTCCTAAAGGTAAAGTTGAAATAGGAGAATCTGAAATAGGTTGTGCCTTTCGCGAGGTGCTAGAAGAAACCGGTTTTGAAACTGTCTTTGGTCCCGAATTATGTAAAGTGGAATACCTTGTTGGTGAAACAACTAAGACGGTTAGATATTGGTCTGCCCAAGCAATCGGTGAAGCTAAAGGTGTAATGGATCCACAAGAAGTAGATCAATTAATTTGGGTAACTGTTGCTGATGCTTATGACAAAGTTTCACGCGAAGGTGACAAGGAAGTATTGAAGAACTTTGAAAAATTTGGAACTGACACAACCCCATTGGTTCTCTTACGTCATGGCAAAGCAATTGCACGAGAAGAATGGGAAGGCGATGATGGTGATCGCCCTCTTGCTCAACTAGGTCAGCTTCAATCAATGCGCATGCTGGCACGATATTTACCATTTGCAATTACAGAAATTCATACATCAGATGCAGTTCGTTGCTACGAAACAGTTGCACCAATGGCCCGTTCTTTGTCATTAGATATGATTTATTGGACCCAGCTCAGTGAATATGCTTATGAGAAAGATAAGAAAGCAGCAATTAACGTAGTTAATGACATCATTGAAAGCGAAGCCCGCGCACTTGTGTGTGGGCATAATCCGGTTATTCCTGGAATTGTTGCAAAGTTCATAGGTAAGAAGAATTTCAAAGAGTTAGATCATGGATTGATGCCAGGTGAAGCATTTATTCTGCATCACCGCGATGGCGAAGTAATTGCAATTGACTGGATGCCAGCACCTGACGCTTAGTCGGTCAGCCAATCTAAGCGACGTAAAAGAATGCCTTCACGCAGCGCCCAGGGGCAAATTTCAGCCTCATCCACATCTAACCTATCCATAACAGCAAGTGCCACAATCCCACCGGCGACAATTTGTTGCGCACGGTTAGCTGAAACTCCAGGTAACTCTGCTCGAGATTTACTTGTCATCTCAATAAGTCGTGGCATTGCAGTGTTGAGAGATTTTCGCTCGATGAACTTTGGGTTATCGCCATACCATTGAGCACAGATACGTGCCAAAGTTCTAAAGGTTTTACTGGTTGCAACAAAATGATCAGCATCGTGAGACTTCAAGGCATTAGGCATTGAATCTCTAAGTACTTCTTCTGCATACTTTTCAAGACTTTTAATTCCTTTTGCACTATATGGATCACCGTTTAAGAATTCTCGAGTTAAGCGAGCTGCACCAAGCGGCAATGAAATTGTGGCATCAGGATTTTCATCAATTCCACTTGCAATTTCTAATGACCCGCCGCCGATATCTAGCACTAGTAACTTTCCAGCAGACCAACCCAACCAACGACGTACAGCCAAAAAAGTCATCGATGCTTCATCATCACCATTTAAGACTTGTAGATCTAGCTCATATTTTTTATTGATGTCGGCGATTATTTGAGCGCCATTGCTAGCTTCACGCAAGGCAGAGGTAGCAAAAGCCAAAATCTCATCAGTTTCATTGACTCGCGCATGGGCTACAGCTTCTGCAATCGCATCGTTTAGAAGTTGTATTCCACCTGCCGAAATTGCTCCAGAGATATCCAGGAATTCAGTCAGACGAAGTTCAACTTTGTAATTTGTTGTAGGTGTTGGTCGCGCTCCTGGATGGGCATCCATCACTTGCAGGTGGATGGTGTTTGAACCCACATCTAGAACGCCTAATCTCACAAGGACAACCTACCCTGAGCGCGCAGCAAGAGCCCGATTTCAAGTTTTGCGCTTCGACTGTCATAATTGCGGCTGCTGTATTCGGGGTAACTCGAAGAGCAGGCCTCTCTAGCTCAGTGGTAGAGCAGCGCACTTGTAATGCGCAGGTCGTCAGTTCAATCCTGACGGGGGGCTCCGGTATGAATCCGGGGAGGAGTAGTTATGTCTGATAACTCCTTTCCGCATGATTCATTTAAAGATGCGCTTGCAGCTAATGATGAATACATCAAAACCTTTAAATACTCAGAACTAACAGGCACAGCGCAGCAAGGTTTAGCAATTGTTACCTGCATGGATTCGCGCATAAATCCGCTTTCAGTTGTTGGAATGAAGTCAGGGGATGCAAAGATCTTGCGCAACGCTGGCGCTCGCGTAACTGATGACGTTTTACGTACTTTGGTTTTAGCAACCTACTTGCTGGGTGTCCAACGTATTTTGATCATGCCTCATACAAATTGCCGAATGGCACAAGTTGATGATGTCGAGATCCACCGTGAGATTGATACTAAGTACGGCATTGATACCTCTGAAATTGAATTCAAAACTGTTCCAGACCAAAGACAAGCATTGATAGAAGATGTGCAAAAGGTCAGAAGTTATCGTTTACTGAATAAAGATGTTGTCGTTGGTGGAGCCATTTACGATGTTGCAACAGGAAAAATTACGCCGGTTGATTGTTAGTTCGTCTAATCGGGTCTCGCGTTTGCGGATAGGACAGATCCTCTAAGAATTGCATAATATTAGCCAACATTAACGCTGGTTTTTCTTTTACTAATCCATGTGAAGTGCCAGGAACAATTGCTAACTGCCCTAAAGGCAAAGCTTCATATAAGGAAATTGTGTGATCATGCTTAATGACATCATCATCACCAGCCATAACCAGCACAGGGCACTGAATAGATGCGATCTCAGATAGAGCTATATCTGGCTCTGTTTTCCAAATGCCGTTCATTCGAATAGTTTTTTCTAGAAGAGTGTGTGGCGCATCTGGACTTATTAAATTGTATTCAGCCTGATCTTTGTCACTAACAAATGCATCTACAAAATCCTTGAGCGGTGCGCTGTAATGATAATTTGCACCAATAGCAACTATTGATTTAACTAAATCTGGACGCTGGATAGCAACCATTAATGCAATGATTCCGCCATCGCTGTAACCAATTAAGTGAGCGGGCTCTTTTACGATCTCTTCCAAATATGAGATTGCTTCATTAGTCTGGAACTGAAAATGAAGACTGCCAGGACGATCTCCTGTAAAGCCATGTCCTGTTCGGTCGTATGCATAGACATGAAAATCATCTTCGAGTGCTGGTACGAGCAGGTAATTCCAACTAGAAGTTTTACTTAAACCACCATGGAGTAAAACAATAGCCTCGCCATCATTTTCCCATTCGTAGCAGTAGACATCATGCCCAGCTACTTTTAAATACTCTGGCATTACTGCGAATCCATAATGTGACGATTGCCGCGATCAAAGGTTAAATAGTTATAGGTCCAATCGGCAACAGTGCCGATCTTGTTGCGTCCACCTAATAGATAAAACAGATGTAGCCACAACCAGGCATACCACGCTGGAATTCCAGTCATTCGTAAGTTTTTAACTTCGACGATTGCTTTGTGGCGACCAATTGTTGCCATAGAACCCTTGTCCAGATAATTAAATGGCTTGAGAGCTTGGCCGGCTGCAATTCTTTTGATCTGTTGGGCAACATGTCGACCTTGCTGTAGTGCAACTGGTGCAACCATTGGCAACATGCGCCCGTTTTCTCCAACAAAACCTGCGATATCGCCAATTGCAAAGATGTGTGGGTAATTCTTAACCTGCAATGTGTTATTAACATCAATGCGTGTATTGATCAATGGCAAATTCAATTTCGCACCTGTTGGTTCACCCTTTACACCTGCAGCCCAGATTGTTACCTCTGAGGCAATTTTGCTGCCATCGCTTATCTCGATGCTGCGCGGCTTAATTTCTTTGACAGCGGTGTTTAAGTGAACAGTTACACCAAGCTTTTCAAGATCCTTTTTACCGTGGGCTGAAAGTTTTTCAGAAAACATTGGCAAAATCCTTGGTCCAGCTTCGATCAAATTGATCTTGATGTGCGCCGCTGCATGTCGTTGATCATGCTTTAAGGGCCCACGAACAAGTTCTGCAAAAGCACCAGCCATTTCAACCCCTGTAGGCCCGCCGCCAACAACTGAAATTGAAAAAATGGTCTCATCTTCAAAACGGCAGAGATCTTCAAAACGTCGCAATACTTCTGCACGAATATTTAACGCCTCATGAACACTTTTCATTCCTAGCGCATGTTCAAATACTCCTGGAACTCCAAAATCAGCAGTTGCTGATCCCAACGCGACAACAAGGTAGTCAAAATCTAAAACTTCACTGCTATCTAATTTAACTGACTTGTTTTTGTGATCAACCGCAATCGGTGATCCCATTCGAAATTTCACACCTGTTTTACGAAGTGCGCCTCTGACTGGGTGAGCAACATGGTCTGCCGCTAATCCAGCGGTTGAAACCTGATACAAAAGAGGCAAAAAAGTTTGAAAGTTGTGGCGATCAACCACAGTTACATCGGCAAAGTCGGCCATCTTGCGAGCGGCAGTTAGCCCGCCAAAACCGGCACCCAAAATTACTACTCTCGGTTTTTGGTGTGTCTTTTGCATGGGTTAAGTCTAGGCTTCTCAGCATGAACACGCACATTGGAGACCGTACCTTCCTCGTCACAGGGGCATCTGGATATGTTGGTGGTCGATTAGTCCGCGCACTTATTGATGACAAAGAAAATGTGCGAATTTTGGTTCGCGATAAGAACAAAATCATGGGTCAGCCCTGGGCACCATTGGTTGATATTTGCGAAGGAAGTGCAGAAAGCTTCACTGATTTACAACGTGCGCTAGAAGGTATTCATACAGCTTTTTATTTATTGCATTCGATTAACTTAGGTCCGCACTTTGATGAAATCGAAAGCGAAATGGCGCGCAACTTTGCCAAAGCCGCCGAGCAAGCAGGCGTTTCTCAGATTATTTACTTGGGTGGCATTGCAAATGATGTGAACATTAGTAAGCACCTTGCTTCTCGCGCCATGACTGGTAGCTCACTTGCCACCACATCTGTTGCGGTATTAGAACTTCGCGCCGGAATCATTATCGGATCAGGCTCTGCCAGTTTTGAAATGCTGCGCCACTTAACACATCGACTTCCGATCATGACAACACCTAAATGGGTCATGAACAAAACGCACCCAATCGCAATTCGTGATGTTTTGTATTACCTAAAGGGTGCGGCACATTTAGAAAAACCCGTTAATAAAGTATTTGATATTGGCGGTCCCGAAGTATTGTCGTACGCAGACATGATGCAAAAGTTTGCAAAGTTATCAGGATTAAAGAAGCGCTGGATTATTAGAGTCCCAGTTTTAACCCCGGGGCTTTCTAGCTTATGGATTGGTTTAGTAACCCCGGTACCAACCGCTCTTGCCCGCCCACTTGTTGGTTCGCTCATTAGCGAAGTTGTTGCAGATCCTGCAAAAAGTATTGATGCATTAATTCCAAAGCCCGAAGAAGGTTTAATTGATGTTGAAACAGCTATCTCTTTAGCGCTATCAAAGATCACAACTCACAACGTTGAAACTCGTTGGTCTGATGCAACTATGCCAACTGCACCATGGCAAAAAGCACAAGGAGACCCTGATTGGGCTGGTGAAATGGTTTTGCGCGATCGTCGCGAACGCATCACTGATGTTCCAGCAGAACAGGTATGGCGACAAGTCGAACGCATTGGTGGCGATAACGGTTGGTTTGGTTCTGATTTATTGTGGTGGGCTCGTGGAGTTTTGGATCGTTTCTTAGTTGGAGGCGTTGGTTTGCGTCGCGGACGTCGTGATCCTGATTTCTTACGTGTTGGTGAAAGTTTAGATTTTTGGCGAGTAGAAGAACTTGAACCAGGTCGCAGATTAAAGCTGTATGCCGAAATGGTTTTGCCAGGTAAAGCGT
>DAISII010000011.1:0-12951 GCA_036822115.1 Candidatus Planktophila sp. | reverse complement strand
CGCCACCAATGCCGACAACTTTGATGACCGCTAAATAATTTTGTGGTGAAGCCACGGTATTTCCTCCTTATGAACCATAAACCTCGACTTGAGGCTTACTATTCAATGCTTTTCGATAAGGCGAACCTAAAGCGCATACGGGTGATTATCAAACACCGACATGAAGTGTTTACCGTGTCGTAATTTTCAATTTTATTTAACGATTGGTGCATGTGGTGCAGAAACATCAACTCTCGTTATCGCTGCATTTTCTGGCAGTGCAATGAGCGCTTTATAAACCTTTATTTTCAATTCATTGTCACTATCACTGCCCCAACGGATTTCAAGATTCTTGCCAGCATTACTAGCAACCAGGACAAGTGCTCCAGTGCTGCGCATCTTTACAACTGTCAACGCTGACTTGAGATCCGGGGGTAGCGTTGTAAAAAAGGTAACTGCCCTGATCGCAGCTGCTAAATCTCCGGCTTGAATCTGAACCAAATTTGTAGGTGGCAATTCACGAAGTACAAAGCTTTTTCCGGTCGAATCAATAACTGTGTTGTTGTATCTAGCAATAGGCGTTCTTTCAATTAACTCAATCAAAACCTTTCCGTTGATCCAATTTCTAGTAACTCTGGCCTCTGAAACCCAATCTAGTTTTTCAAATTGTGCGGCAACTGCTCGAGGTTCTACGCGAGCTAACTTTTGCCCTTCAACAATCCCACTGTTTATCTGCGTTTTTCCGCCGACTATTTCAATGGCACTTACAGTGAAAAGAGATGACCAGCCGAGAATATATGTGACTGCAGCCAGCACAAGGGTGGAAACAAAAAGTAAAAGACGACGATTCATGGTTAGGCGAATCGTCGATTCAGTCCATCGACAATTATTGGTGCTAGTGAGCTGACATCACCTGCGCCTAATGTCATGATGACATCGCCAGGTTGGGCCAATTCGATGACTGAATCTGTTACCTCTACAAAGTTAGGGATGTATTCGCCATTTTTCATTTGGTGTGTAATTAATTTTGAGGTAACGCCGTCGATTGGTTTTTCACTGGCTGCATAAACCTCTAAAACTATTGCTCGATCGGCGGTGTCGAGCACAGATGCAAAAGCAGATGCAAAAGCTTGAGTTCGCGAATAACGATGTGGCTGGAAAATTACGATGAGGCGACCATCTGCTGCATATCTACGAGCTGCTTCAAGAGTGACCTGAATTTCAGTTGGATGATGTCCGTAGTCATCTATGACACGAACGCCATGAACCGTTCCAACAACTTCGAAACGTCGACCGGTTCCCCGGAATGTGCCCAATCCTGTGAGTAATTCAGCAGCACCAAAACCAAGTTTTAAACCTGTTGCTAATACACCTGCCGCATTTAGCAAATTGTGATGGCCTGGAACCTGTAATTCGATATGACCAACTGTTTTTCCATTCCACACAGCACGAGCAGAGGAACCCATTGTCATCAGTTCAATTTGATCAATGTGAAGATCGGCACCCTCGGCTATTCCATATGAAAGCAACTGCACATTTTTAGTCGTGCCAGCTAGTGCTACAGCGCCAGCGTCATCGGCGCAATAAGTAAGAAAACCTTCGGGCTTAATCGTTGCAGCGAAATCTCTAAAGGCTTGTGTAACAGATTCTGCGGTTGGAAAAAAATCCACATGATCATGTTCGACATTTGTCACGATGGCAGCGAAGGGGTGGTATTCAATAAATGAACCATCTGACTCATCAGCCTCTGCCACAAAGATCTCGCCTGTGCCACGATGGGCATTGGAGCCAGAGGCGGTGATTGTTCCGCCAATAGCAAAGGATGGATCAGCAGCACACGCCTGCAGTGCAACTGCAAGCATCGAGGATGTCGTGGTCTTGCCATGTGTACCTGCAACTGCCACGCTTTTTGATTCGGACATTAAAACAGCAAGGGCAGCGGCCCGGGTCAAGATCGGAATCTTTAACTCTGCTGCCCTAGCTCGTTCAGGGTTGTTAGCCGATATGGCCGTTGAGTAGACAACTAGATCTGCCCCATCAACATGTGTTGAATCATGTGAAGTTGCAACAGTTGCACCTAAGGCAGATAACGCGATTACAACCGATGAGTCCTTCGCATCAGATCCACTGACTGTTATTCCATGCGATAAGGCTATGCGTGCTAACCCACTCATTCCGGCTCCACCTATGCCGATGAAATGAATGCGCTTGCCGATTAGAGAAGATAAGGATTGATTCATGGTTTCATCGCAAATTCAGTAAGTGCCACAATTTTCTCCGCTGCATGTAAATCAGCGCCATTTCCTTGAATAGGAGCACCCACCGACTGTTCGAGCAAGTCGGCAATCTGAGCTTTCAAGAAATCTGCAGTGAAATCTTTCTGAGAAATGAGCTGCGCGCGATTATCTGCGACTAGGGATGCGGCGTTTACAAACTGCTCGCCATTTCCAATTGGTAGAGGCACAAAAAGAGCGTAACGCCCAAGTGCTCTAAATTCGCTGCAGGTAACAGCGCCGCTGCGTCCGATGATTAAATCTGCAGCCAAATAGGCATCTGCCATCGCATCCACATAGGCAACGGGCTTGTACCCACCATTGGCTCGAGGCAGGGCGTTGAGTTTTCCGACAGAGTGCAAAACCGACAAGCCTAGTTTGTTGAATGTTTCTACCGCGGCTTCAATCACCTTGTTTATCGCTACTGAGCCTTGGGATCCACCCATTACAAATATCAACGGAGCATCTGCTGCAAAACCAAGTCGCATCTTTGCCGCGCGACGCGACGTGGCCCAATCCGATTGTGAATCACTAAATGCTTGAGCAACATCTGATCGTAAAGGCAGGCCAGCCAATAACGCTTTCGCAAACTTTCCCGAATCTACAGAGTGAGCAACTGCTAAATGTTCTGTAAGTACCGACCCCAGGCGATTTGCCCAACCTGGCTTTGCATTTGCTTCGTGGATAACAATAGGAACTCCAGACATCTTGGCTGCAAGATATGCAGGTGCGCTTACATATCCCCCAAAGCCAATAACTACATCAGCATTCTTAATCACTTTTTTTGATTGATGGATAGCTGAGATTAAATCAAATGGGATGTTGAGCCATGAAGCAGATGGTCTGCGTGAGATCCGAACACGTGGGATCAACTGTAATTCAAAGTTCGCAGCCGGCACCAAGGTATTTTCAAGACCAGAGGATGTTCCCAGAAAAACAAGTCGATCCTGTGGATGAGAAATTTTCCATTGACGAGCTACAGCCAAGGCAGGTTCAACATGGCCGGCGGTGCCACCACCTGCTAGAACTACCGTAGCCATTTAATACCTGTTTCCTTTAACTCTTTATAGATTACTGGGTCTCGACGAGCAGCACCCAACATAAACCCGATTCCCATGTAGGTGGCGATTAGGGCAGATCCACCATAGGAAACAAAGGGCAAAGTCACACCAACAACTGGCAGAACGCTGATAGCTGATCCGATATTCAAAACAGTTTGAATCGCAATCCAGCAACCGAACCCAGCTGCAACATATCGAACCATTGGATCATGTGCACGCAGCGCTAATTTAAAAATAGAAAAGAGCAAAGTGCACAGCAATAACAATGTTGCAATTGTTCCGAATAAGCCAAGTTCCTCGCCAATGACGGCAAAAATAAAGTCAGTATGAGCTTCGGCAAGATTGCCCCACTTTTGTCGGCTCGCACCTAGTCCAACTCCAAAAAAGCCACCGCTAGCAAGGCCCAGCAAACTATGTGCAGGCTGCCATCCATACAACTTGTATTGATCTTCGGCAAAAGGATTAAGGAAAACCATAAATCGTTGAACGCGATATGGCGAAGTCAAAATCGCTGCTGTTAAGCCAACTAGTCCGACACTTAAGGCAATTCCAAAAACACCTAATCGCAACCCTGAAACCCACAACAAGCCAGCCAAAATACAGGCAAATATTGAAGCTGTTCCTAGGTCGCTTCCGAGCATCACCAAAAGTATGCACAGTGCAAATGCTGGTGCGATTTGCTTAAGAACTACCGTATGAGCAACCCCAGAGCGTTCTTGTTTTGCAAGCATGAATCCCGCCCACAAAATCATAAGAAACTTTGCAACTTCACTTGGCTGAACATCAACAAATCCCAAGCTAATCCAGTTGTGATTACCGTTTACGCTCTTACCAATCAACTGAACTAGCACCAGTAGGGCAATAGAAACAATAAATCCAAATCGAGCGAATAATTTCCATTGCGCTAATGAAAAACGAGAAAAAACCCAGGCCATCGGTAGCGACAAAAGTAAGAAAATCAATTGTCGCAACACCACCGCATAAGAAGTGCCTTTTGAATCCAGTGAATAAATTGACGATGCCGAAAAGACCATTATCAGGCCAAGAATACTTAAGCCCAAGGTGCTGCCCAGTAACATGTAAAACAAATTTACAGGTTTCGTAAAGAAGGTTTCCCGCTGTTGATTATCCATGAGCCACGACCTGACGAACTGCAGCAGCGAAGCGATCTCCACGATCTGAGTATGAAATGAATTGATCCATCGATGCACATGCTGGTGCCATTAAAACGGTATCTCCTGGGGCTACTAATGTGGCTGCTTGTGAAACCACAGCCTCCATCAAAGAATTTGAAACTCCGCCACGTACATAATCAGCGGGAGTGTCGACAAAAATAATTGGTACGTCTGGAGCGTGTTGATGTAAAGCATCTGCGATCAACTGACGATCGGTACCGATAAGAATCGCCGACTTAATTCGAGTTTTGCAACGTTGAACAACCGAACTCATATCCGCGCCTTTTGCCAATCCCCCAGCAATCCAGACAACGGATAGGTGAGACATCAACGATGCTGCTGCAGCATGCGGATTGGTCGCTTTTGAGTCATCCACCCAAGAAATCGAATCACTCTCGTAAACAGTTTCGATGCGATGTCGTCCAGGCTTGAACTCTTGCAATGCTTTCTGAATGTGCTCATGTGAAACATTCACGGTCCGAGCAAGGGCTGCTGCAGCAAGTGCGTTAGAAACGTTGTGGGGCACTGTTGGCGTGATGTCCTTGAGTTCACAAATCATTGCAGCTTCCAGAGGATCTGCCACAAATGCTCTATCGACCAACAACTCTTCTACAACCCCAATTTCGCCCGGTCCCGGAGTATCTAAAGAGAAGAAGACTTTACGACCGCTAAATCGATTAGCTCTCGTCACCACTTCTGGATCATCGGCATTTAGAACAGCAATTTCTGTTCGATCTAAAATTGAAAATTTGGCATCTGCATAAGCATCAAAGGTGCCATGCCAATCTAGGTGATCATCTGCGATGTTTAGGATTGCAGCCGATACGAATTGTGCCTGCTTAGCCCAATGTAGTTGGAAAGATGAAAGCTCTAGTACTAGATAGTCATAGGCATCTTTGCGATCAACCGCCTCAATGACTGTGTCGCCAACATTGCCACATGCGACAGCATTTAGGCCAGCAGTTTGAAGAATCTTTGCTGCCATTTCAACTGTAGTTGTTTTTCCATTTGTGCCAGTTAGAGCCAACCATTTTTGGTTTGGTGCAATTTCAGTGCGAAGCTGCCACGCAAGATCAATCTCATTTAATAACTGCAAATTACTTGCTAGCACTTTTATAACTAAAGGGTGATCCTGACGCCAACCTGGAGAAATCACAACTGAATCAAAATTACTTAGATCAATACTTTCTGGTTTTACAGCAACATCAGAATTGTCATCTGTAATTGTTACTACTCCACCACGGCTTTTCAATGCATTTGCAACTGCCGACCCAGTCACGCCTGCTCCTAAGATGAGGAAGCGTTGGTCGGCAAATTGAATAGACATTTATTACTTAGCTACCCATTGCGCATAAAATAAACCAAGTCCGGCGGCTACCGACAAACCAGCGATAATCCAGAAGCGAATAACAATAGTTATTTGTTCCCAACCAACTAATTCAAAGTGATGATGTAATGGTGCCATTTTGAAAACACGTTTTCCGCCACTGATTTTGAAATACAGAGTTTGAATAAGTACCGACATGGTGATAATGACGAAGAGCCCACCTAAAGGAATTAGTAGTAGTTCTACGCGTAAAGTTGCTGCTAATCCAGCAATTGCTCCACCTAATGCCAAAGACCCCGTGTCACCCATAAATATTTTGGCTGGTGCTGTGTTCCACCAAAGAAATCCAGTACAACCGCCGGCAAACGCCGCAGCAAGAACCGCTAGATCCAAGGGATCGCGCACCGCGTAACAGCCAGCAGCAGCATTGAGTGCACAGCTTTGTCCAAACTCCCAAACGCCAATTAATACAAATGCCAAGAAAGTCATAATTGATGCACCGGTGGCTAATCCATCAAGGCCGTCGGATAAATTCACGCCGTTACTTGCAGACATCACCATGATAACAATCCAAACAATGGCCAAACCAGAGCCTAAGTAAATTGAAGTTTCGCGCACACCTGACAAATACTGCGAAATCGGAGCTAAGGAATCAGAATCAACAAACTGTAACCCCAGATAACCAAAGATAGCTGCGAAGATAGCTTGCCCAATTAACTTGAACCTACCTGGTAATCCTCGCGAATTCTGACGTGAGACTTTAAGCCAGTCATCTAAGAAACCAATAGAGCCAAGAGAAACAACTAATCCAATAACCAGCACAGCTGAAACTGTTACTGGGTTACCTGTTACTAAGTGAGCAGTTAAGTAACCAAGCACCGCAGCAAGAATAAAAATGATTCCACCCATAGTTGGGGTGCCATGCTTGATGTGGTGACTGCTTGGGCCATCATCACGAATTATCTGTCCATACCCTTTGGCTGCAAGAATGCGAATTAATATGCGAGTTCCAAACAGTGCAAATACCAGTGCAAAAGCGCCAGCAATAAGAATTTGTCTCAACTTTCAACTCCGCTCTTGTCTAACCATAAACTCTCTAGTTTTTGTGCAAGGACTTCAAATCCCTCGGAGCGTGATGCTTTTACAAGTACAACATCACCTGCAGAAAAATAATCCGTCATAGCAAGACATTCATCCATGCTTGCATAGTGATGGACCAGCATCTGACCCATTGGATTGCCATACTCAGGTGCACCAATAGCAACCAAATGATCGATACCTATCTCTTGGGCTAGGGTGCCAATCACTTGATGTTGAGCTGCGCTTGACTCGCCGAGTTCATGCATTTTTCCCACAAATGCCCATGATTCCCCGCCACGTTCTTGGGCAAACAGCACCAAGGAGCGCATTGCTGCCGACATCGAATCAGGATTAGCGTTATAGGAATCATTTATTATCAAAAGTCCAAAGGCGTCATGGAGCTCCATGCGCCACTTGCTAACATTTTCAGCGGTTGATAGCGAGCTAGCAATTAATTCGATCGGTAGCTCCAACGCGGTTCCAACCGCTGCAACAGCAAGTGCATTTGAAACCTGGTGTTCTCCCACTAAACGCATTCCAACCGCATCGCGACCTGCAGGAGTAACAAGATCGAAGTGTGGACGGCCTTCTCGAATTTCAACATCTGCCGCACGAACTTCTTGAGCGCTCCCAAAAACAATTGTCCGGCCAGTATGAAGTGATGCCATCGCAGGTGTGTACTGATCGTAGCTTCCAAGAATCGCGATGCCATCTGCGCTTAATGATTGAACCAATTCAGATTTAGTTTCTGCAATCGCCTGAACTGAGCCAAATTCGCCAAGGTGGGCGGTACCAACAACTAGAACGACTGCAATATTTGGTTGTGCGATTTCACATAAGCGAGCAATGTCTCCTTTATGACGCGCACCCATTTCAAGAATACAAAACTTTGTGCGCTCATCACATTGCAACAAAGTGATTGGCAAACCTAAATCATTATTAAATGAGCCCTTTGGTGCCACGGTTGGTCCGGCAACACTGAGCATGTGAGCCAGCAAATCTTTTGTGCTGGTCTTGCCCTGCGAACCTGTGATACCAACAACTGTTAAACCTGTTAGACGCCTTCGAACAAATGCAGCCAATGCAGACAGCGCGACCAAGACATCAGCAACAACAATGCAGGGACCATCGATTCGATGTGTGGTCAGAGAAAACACCGCGCCTGCACGGTATGCATCAGCGACAAAATCATGCCCATCAACACTCTCGCCCTTAAGTGCTAAGAAGATGCAACCAGGGGTCGCCAAACGCGAGTCAAATACAGGAGCTTTAGAGACTAACAAATCTTTATCGCAATGTAGTTCTCCGCCAACTAACAAGGCGATCTCTGCTGCGGTTAAAGTAATCATTTTTTGTCCTCGATTGCTCGAGCAAGTTCTACCCGATCATCAAAGGGATGATTTATTCCGGCAATATCCTGACCTTTTTCATGGCCTTTTCCAAGAATTAAAACAAGATCGCCCTCTTGGGCTTGATTGACGGCGGTTTTTATTGCAGTGGATCGATCAACAATCACAGCGCTTGGTTCTTGGATATCAAGCCCCAACGTCATTTGAACTAAAATCTCTTCGGGCTTTTCTGTACGAGGGTTATCACTTGTAAAGATTGCAACATCTGCCCCCTCGTGCAACGCCTTTCCCATTAATGGGCGCTTCGATGTATCGCGATCTCCGCCGCAGCCAAGAACAGCAATTACGCGCCCATCTGTAATTTCATGGGCCGTTTCTAAGACACGAGCAACCGCATCTGGTGAATGAGCATAATCGACAAGTGCGGTGAAGTTTTGACCAAGACGCACAGATTCAAGTCGCCCAGCTGCCCCCGTTAGATTAGGCAAAATTGCAGCGATATCTATTGGATCTATTCCACTTTCATTTGCGATAGCAACAGCCATTAAAAGATTGTCGTAGTTGTAGCCACCATGTAACTGGACTTTTCCTTCAATCAAAATTCCACCACTGCCTCGTATGGCTACATGAGCCCCGGCATAGTCAGGTGAAATTGAAACGTAATGCCAGTTAGCACTGTGGTTATGGCGCGAAACACTCATCACTGGAAGCTCAGTTTTTGCAGCTAGTTGAACGCCATGGGCATCATCAATGTTGATTACAGCTAAATCTGCAAACTCATAGGTAAACAATTTTGCCTTGGCGGCAAAATAATCATCCATAGTTTTGTGGAAATCTAAGTGATCCTGTGAAAGATTAGTAAAAGCAACTACGGCAAAGTGGCTGCCTCGAATTCGTTCAAGGGTAATTGCATGGCTAGAAACTTCCATTACAAGGTTGCGCATATGGCGCTCACGCATAACCGCCGATAAGGCCTGTAAATCAGTGCTTTCGGGGGTTGTCCGCTTGCTTGTAAGAGTCTCGTTGCCGATTCGAGTTTCCACAGTGCCGATTAATCCACTGTCGCGTCCTGCAGCAGACATAATCTGATGCAACAAAGTTGTAACTGTTGTCTTACCGTTTGTTCCAGTTACTCCGACACTGTATAAATCCCGCATTGGCTCGCTGTAGAACCAAGCACTGATCACACCAGCTGCCCGCCGTGGGTGTTCGCTTATGATTACAGGAACGCCCGATACCTTTAAAGCTCCCTCTGCATCAGTCAGAACTGCTACCGCGCCACAAGCAATCGCATCTTGCAAAAAGTTTGCACCATGTGCTTTTTCTCCAGGCAAGGCGATAAATAAATCGCCTTCTTGGACATCATTGCTAGACAGTGATATGCCGGTGATAACTGCGTTTGCATCCCCAGTCAGAGTTGCATTTGCAATCGCTGCGACAGCTTGAACTGTTCTTTTGAATTCTTCAATCGGTCTTGACACGGGCGACCTTCTTTGCGGCAATTAATTGCTTTTCGGTTAAAGCAACTGGAATGATCTTTGTACCTGTAGGTGCAATTCCCTTTGATTGAAGAACAAATGACATAACCTTTTTAAACACTGGTCCGCCAAGGTAGCCGCCCCAGTGCAATCCCTTTGGATCCTGGATGGTTACTGAAATTACATATGCTGGATTGTCTGCTGGTGCAAAACCAATAAATGATGCGGTGTAACCTCGGTAGCAACCGCAGGTATCATCGATGCGTTGTGCGGTTCCAGTTTTTCCAGCAACTCGATATCCAGAAATCGCTGCAGAGGGTGCTGTGCCATTTGCCGAAACCACACTCTCCATCATCAAACGCATCTTTGTTGCAGTGTCTGCACTGATTACTCGAACGCTTTCACGTGTTGCAGAAGGTGTGTAGTTTCCGCTGGAATCGCTTGTTCCAGCAATCACCGTTGGAGATACTCGAACTCCATTATTTGCTATTGTCGCGAAAACACTTGTTGCCTGCATCGCCGTTAAAGAGTAACCCTGTCCAAAAGCCACAGTTGGTGCGGTTGTTCCGGACCAATCCGCAACCTTCCTAAGAATACCTCGTGATTCACCCGGCAATCCTGAACCTGTCTTTAAACCGATTCCAAACTTTGTTAAATAATTATACAAAGTAGTATTCGAAAGCATTTCACCAATTTTGATTGAACCAGTATTACTTGAAACTGCAAGTACTCCTGCTGTCGTTAAGCGCTGATCTGGATGTGGCTCATGATCGTGGAATGTCTTATCGGAACGCTTTAAAGCGTATGGAATTGTTAAAACTGTTTCTGGAGTAATTTTCTTTTCCTCAATAGCTGCGGCAAGGGTCATCACTTTTCCGGTCGAGCCCGGTTCGTAAACATCTTGAACAGACGGATTTCGCATTGCTACCAATGAAACCTTTGTCGTGTCATTTGGGTTAAAAGTTGGAGCTGTTGCATGCGCCAAAATCTGCCCTGTCTTTGGATCCATCACAATTACTGTTCCGCTAAGTGCATTAGAGGATTTGACTGCATCTGCGATTGCTTTTGATGCCACCCATTGAATGTCACGATCTACAGTTAGTCGAATCGATGTTCCAGTTTGTGCCGGAATGATTTCTGATTGAGAACCAGGAATCTCAGCTTTATAACCATTGGCATATGAATATTTACCTTGTGTGCCAGAAATAATTGAATTCATGCTGGATTCAAGGCCTGTTGCACCTTTACCTTCATGATTAACAAAACCAATCAAGGATCCAATCAAAGAACCTGACGGATACTCACGAACATAACTACGCTCTGGAAAGAAGCCAATGATCCGGTCCGGACTCATTCCGGGAAATTTTGAGTTGTACTGCTCGATCGCTTTTGTCAGTTTCAGCCATGTTGCAGGCTTTGCATTTTCAGCGACCATACTCCATTTGCGCTTACCTGTTAGTGCTGTTTGCACATCAATGACGCTCATATTGAGTATTGGAGCAACAAAAGCTGCAACTTTGGCTGGATCCAAAATCTGAGTCTGATCTACCACAATGCTGGTTGCTGAAACGCTTCGAGCAAAAGGAACTCCATGTATATCGGTGATATCACCACGTGGTGCTTGAAGAGTCTTAACTTTTTCCATTTCATTTACTGCGCGCGCACGATAATCATTTGCCTGTAGCGCCTGGACCTGGACAAGACGAAGCCCAAACAAAAACATAATCACAGCGGTCATAAGAATGAGAGCTCTGATTCGATTGTGAGTTAATGAAAAGTTACCCATTTGTTACCGGTACTTCAGTGATTGGCTTGTCTAGAGATAGGAAGGTTGGATTTTCTGATGGTTTCATTCCTAATGCAGCCGCAGATTTTGCAAGGGCATCAGGCGAAGAAATTTTGTCTATCTCACGAGCAATCGCTTCACGTTCATCACTAATTAACTTGGCCTCAAGCTTCAAGCTAGTAATTTCAAATGCATCTTGTGCCAGCAAGGTATTGATTAAAAGAAGAAACATCAGACCAAGAGCGCCAACGACAGTGACAAATTTTGCAAAGAACTTTCGATTCGCTTGCTGTCCGCTTGTTGCATCTGGCACAAGTTTAAGAACGGCTTGTGATGACTTTTGGGCGAAAATTTCTTTTGAGCGGGTAATTGCTGGTGCAAATGCTGTCATTGCCATTACGCAGCCACCCTTTCAATTGCCCGAAGGCGTACAGATTGCGAACGTGAATTTTCTTCAAGTTCAGCATCTGTTGGGGTTTCGCTTCCGCGGGTAATCATTGAAAACTTCGCGGCAAATTCTGGAAGTTCAAAAGGAAGATTGCGTGGAGTTCCAGAGGTAGTGGATGCGACAAATAACTGCTTAACGATTCGATCTTCAAGTGACTGGAAAGACATGACAACTAATCGAGCGCCTACGTTGAGGAGCTCGAGAGCCGCGGGTAGTGCGCGCGTGATTGTTCCTAGTTCGTCATTTGTTTCAATACGAAGCGCCTGGAATGTTCGCTTTGCTGGATTGCCACCTGTGCGACGAGTTGCAGCAGGGATGGCTTCTTTAACCAATGCGGCAAGCTGTGTTGTTGAGTTCATTGGGGAGATTGCGCGCTGCTTAACAATTGATTCAACGATTCTTGTCGCAAACTTTTCTTCACCATATGTACGAAGGATCCGAACCAATTGACCTGGTTCGTAAGTATTAATGATCTCCCCCGCTGTCAGAGATTGTGAGCGATCCATGCGCATATCAAGTGGTGCATCCTGTGAATAAGAAAAACCACGTTCTGGCTGATCCAATTGCATTGAAGAAACACCAAGATCAAACAACGCCCCTTCAATGTGTTTGAATCCAAAGTTTGCAACTACATCTGCAATGCCATCAAAGGTTGAATGTGCGGTCTTTAGACGATCGGCATACGGTGCAAGGCGCGCAGTTGCTTTGGCAATCGCATCAAGATCGCGATCAATGCCAATAACTGTTAAGTGTGGAAACTTTTGTAGTAAAGCTTCTGTGTGGCCGCCAAGGCCCAATGTTGCATCTACAACAACTGGACTAGCAGATGCTGCAATCGCAGGGGATAAAAGATCGACGCAACGATCGCGCATGACAGACACATGTTCTGTCGTACTGGTCATCTCTTCCCCCTTTCGTATATTGATGGAACTAACTACTAGCTCTCATCTCTGGTCACTGCCGGCCGACGGATCTTTGTGTTGCAACGGCGCCGG
>DAISII010000010.1:0-14243 GCA_036822115.1 Candidatus Planktophila sp. | reverse complement strand
GCAAGCCTACCGAGCAACTGAGCCATCGCAACATTTGAATTTCCTGAGCGGACTAAAGCCTCGCCTACCAGGATGGCTGTTGCTCCATGTTCGTGAGCAAACTCCACATCGGCACGAGTAGAGATTCCGGATTCAGCAACGCGGGCGATTGACAGTGGGATTTGTGGAATCAATTGCGCAAATGCTTGTGCATCAACATCTAAGGTTTTTAAGTTACGGGAGTTAACGCCAACAATTTCTGGAGAAATTTCAAGGGCGCTCTCTAATTCGCCAGGTGTGTGCACCTCAATTAGCGCTCTCATTCCAAGTTCTTTAGCCAAATGAAAATAATCATCCAACTGATTTTTGCTCAGTGCCGCAACAATCAGCAAAATTACATCTGCGCCATGTGCACGTGCTTCGTAAAATTGATACTCATCAACCATAAAATCTTTTCGCAGTATTGGCAGCTGCACAGCTTTGCGTACTGCGTCCAGGTCAGCCAAGGTTCCACCGAATCGACGTTGTTCTGTCAAAACACTAATTACCGTTGCACCCGCTTCTTCATAGCTAGCGGCAAGGCCTGCAGGATCGGCAATTGGCGCAAGCGAACCTTTGCTTGGCGAAGATCGCTTTACTTCAGCAATAACTGAAATATCTTCGGTTAATAATGCAGCTAAACAATCACGAACCGGTGGTGCTACTTCAATTGCTTCTAGCAACTGCGACATAGGCAAACGTCTAGCAGCTAAATCCTCGCGCACGCCTTCAACTATCGAAGCTAGAACGCTCATAGCTTTTGATCCTGAGTCGGGTCTATCCCCTTATCAAGTGCTGCCCACGAATTGAGTTGCCGAGGCGCACGGTCATACCGAGCTGAAATTTTGAACTTTCGCGCAAGAAGCAAAACAATCGACATTACAACAATTGCTGCTATTCCAATCGGCACTAGATCACTCATGATTGTGTCCTAAACGATTTGCTGCATGTATTGCTGACAAAACCGCAGCTGCTTTATTTCGGCACTCTTGATTTTCTGATTCAGGATCGGAATCTGCAACCACGCCTGCACCAGCTTGAACATAGGCGGTACCTTGATACAACAGCGCTGTACGAATTGCAATGCAGGTATCGATGTTGCCCGTGAAATCTATGTAACCAACAATGCCGCCGTAAACTCCACGACGAGTTGTTTCTAACTCTTCAATAATCTCCATTGCGCGTGGCTTTGGTGCACCGGACAATGTTCCAGCGGGAAATACAGAAAAAAGCGCATCTACTGGGGTTGCCTTCTCGGCTAACTTTCCAACAACGGTAGAAACAATGTGCATCACATGCGAATAACGTTCGATGTGCATGAAATCAACCACTTCTACTGTTCCTGGCGCGCACACACGACCTAAGTCGTTACGACCTAAGTCAACCAGCATCAAATGTTCTGCTCGCTCCTTTGGATCTGCAAGTAGCTCTTCACCTAATCGATGATCTTCTTCGGGGTTGGCTGAACGCTTACGAGTTCCTGCAATTGGATGAATCATCACATCTTTTTGATTGACTTTAACTAATGCTTCTGGGCTTGAACCTACGATTTCGATTCCATCTGTAAAGCGGAATAAATACATATATGGCGAAGGATTATTGAGGCGAAGCATGCGATACACATCTATCGCATCTGCCTGACACGGCATAGCAAAGCGCTGCGATAAAACTACTTGGAAGGCTTCTCCGGCAAGGATTTCTTCCTTCACCTTAAGAATGTTCTCTTTGAACTGTTCGCCAGAGATATTGCCAATGTAATCAGGCAGTGAGAAATCTGGAATCTGCGCGGCCTCCCCTGATAAAGGCGTTGCAAGATCTGCTTGCATGCGATCTAAACGCTGCATGCATGATTCATAGGCTTCATCGATGCGATCATCGCTTCCATCCCAGTTAATCGCATTTGCAATCAAAGTGATGGTTCCATCGCTGTGATCCAACACAGCTAGATCACTGGTTAACATAAATGAAAGTTCCGGCAATGGAATATCTTTTGTTGTTAAATCAGGTAAACGTTCTAAACGTCGCACAACGTCATAGCCCATAAAACCAACTAGCCCACCAGTTAGCGGAGGCAACCCCGCAATCTGTGGTGATTTTAAATGAGCAGCAGAGAGTCTGAGCGCTTCTAGTGGATCAATTCCGGTTGGCGCACCAGCGGGGGCAGTTCCTTGCCAATACGCAAGACCATTTTTCTCACTTAATGTTGCTTCACTTCGCACACCAATAAATGAATACCGAGACCACGCGCCACCATGTTCTGCTGATTCAAGTAGAAATGTGTTGTCGGCGCTTTTGGCTAATTTGCGATAAACCCCAAGCGGAGTCTCGCCATCTGCAAGCAATCGTCTGGAAACCGGAATTACATTTGAAACCTTTGCGTAAGCGCGAAACTCTTCTAGCTTCATTTACTGACCAAGCTCTAGCGGTGTATGAAAACAGGTGAGATCTCCGGTATGGCAGGCGACCCCTGTTTGTGTAACCTTTAATAAAAGTGCATCCCCATCGCAATCTAAAGATATGGAATGAACTTCTTGGAAATGTCCAGATGTCGCACCCTTAACCCACAACTCGTTGCGACTGCGGCTCCAATATGTTGCATTACCTGTTGAAAGTGTCAAAGCCAATGATTCTGAATTCATATAAGCAAGCATCAGCACTTCATTGCTGGAAACATCTTGAACAACTGCTGGAATCAATGCGGCGGGATCCTTGAGTAATGCCTCTACCTGAGGATCGATTATCGCCATGTGCTTATTCTGCCTTAACGCGCGGCCATCGTGCGCACTGGATAATTGTGCTTAGCCAGATAGGACTTCACATCTCCTATGCGGTGAATTCCAAAGTGAAAGACACTGGCGGCAAGCAATGCATCTGCCCCTGCATCAAGGGCTGCAGCAAAGTCTTCGAGGCTTCCTGCTCCACCACTTGCAATCAACGGAACTTTTGAAACCTCCCGAACCGCAGTGATCATCCCGATGTCGTAGCCAGCACGAGTTCCATCGGCATCCATGGAGTTAAGCAGAATTTCGCCAACACCAAGTGCGCAAGCTTTTTCTACCCACGCTAACGCATCGATCCCAGCACTTTGTCGACCACCATGTGTTGTGACTTCAAAACCAGAATCAGTCCGTGCCCGTCGTGCGTCTACGGAGATCACCAAAACCTGAGAGCCGAATCGATCAGCGATCTCAGCGATTAATTCTGGGCGGGCGATAGCAGCGGTATTAATCGACACTTTGTCCGCACCTGCACGCAATAGGCGATCTACATCTTCCACACTTCTGATCCCACCACCAACTGTTAATGGAATAAAGACTTGTTCTGCTGTGCGACGAACAACATCAAGAGTTGTTTCGCGCCCTGCAACACTTGCTGAGATATCTAGAAAAGTTAGCTCATCAGCACCTTCTAGGTTATACAGCGCTGCCATTTCGACCGGGTCGCCTGCATCTACAAGGTCTGTGAAGTTAACGCCTTTAACCACGCGGCCATCAGTTACATCTAGACATGGAATTATGCGAACAGACAGACTCATTGTCCGCTGACCTTTAACGCTTCGATTAATGTGAACTTACCGGCGTATAACGCCTTACCGACAATCGCTCCTTCGACTCCGATACCAACAAGTGCGGCAAGTGCTGCGATGTCATCTAGTGAAGAGATACCACCACTTGCAATTACTGGCTTTGTTGTAGCAGCACACACAGATTTAAGTAGTTCGATGTTTGGTCCTGCCAATGTTCCATCTTTGGCAACATCTGTCAGCACATAGCGCGCACAACCATCTCGATCTAACCGCTCTAAGGTTTCAAATAAATCTCCACCCTCTTTAGTCCAACCGCGTGCAGCAAGAGTGTGTCCACGAACATCTAGACCAACTGCGATTCGGTCTCCGTACTGTCCAATAACGCGAGCAGTCCATTCAGGATCTTCTAAAGCTGCAGTTCCTAAATTAACGCGGCGACAACCAGTAGCTAACGCGCGTTGTAATGATTCATCATCACGAATTCCACCTGAAAGCTCAACTTTGATATCTAGCTTTCCAACAACCTCGGCCAGAAGAGCTGAGTTTTCGCCACGTCCAAAGGCGGCATCTAAATCAACCAGGTGTAGCCATTCAGCCCCTGCTGCTTGAAATTCGAGGGCAACATCTAAGGGCTCACCATAGATACTTTCTTTAGCCAGTTCGCCCTGAACCAATCTAACTGCGCGTCCATCTTTAACATCGACAGCAGGTAACAACTCTAAGTAACTCATAATGAATCCACCCAATTCTTAATCAGAGCCAATCCTGCCGCGCCAGATTTTTCTGGGTGAAATTGCGTTGCGCTGATGTAGCCATCTTCAACGGCAGCTAAAAACTTTTCACCATGCGTGCTCCATGCCTGTGTTGTTCCTACAGCTTTTTTGGCCGCATATGAATGAACAAAGTAAAAGGATTCGCCTTCGACGCCGCTAAACAAAGTTGAAGTAGAGGCAGCTTCCACTGTATTCCAACCCATGTGAGGCAAGATTGGAGCAGTTAATTGAGAAACTGTTCCTTCCCAAATTCCGATACCTGCATGCGGGGCTGAATCTGAATGTTCTGTGCCATGGCTAAACATAATTTGCATGCCAATACAGATACCTAAGGTCGGACGCTCTTTTGCTAAACGTTCGCGCACAATTGCTGCGCCATCTACTGCATTTAAGCCATTCATACAGGCAGCAAAAGCTCCAACACCCGGAACAACTAATCCTTCAGCTTGGAGTGCAACGGTGCGATCTGATGTAACAACTACATCTTTACCAGCTGTAGCAAATGCACGTTCTGCAGATCGTAGATTTCCGGATCCGTAGTCAAGAATTGCTATCAAAGAGATCCTTTAGTCGATGGAATTCCGGCGACTCTGCCATCTAGTGAAACCGCATCGCGCAATGCACGAGCAACAGCCTTGAACTGTGCTTCAAATACGTGGTGAGCATTGCGTCCTTCGAGCACACGAATGTGTAATGCAATGTGGGCTTCGGCAACAATTGATTCCCAGATGTGCTTGCCTAACGTTGTATCAAAAGTTCCAATTAACTCGACGATCTCTGGTTGACGGTGCACCAAATATGGACGACCAGAAAGATCTACAGCAGCTTGAACCAAAACCTCATCTAGCGGAACCATGGAATCACCAAAGCGGCGGATTCCGGCTTTATCGCCAAGTGCTTCACGTAGTGCCTGACCAAATGCAAGTGAGCTGTCCTCGACGCTATGGTGTGAGTCAACCTCAACATCACCAGTTGTCTTAACGGTGAGATCAAAACCAGAGTGCTTACCTAATTGAGACATCATGTGATCAAAGAATGGAACACCTGTGTCTACATTGATTACGCCTTGGCCATCGAGATTGAGATCAACGAGTACATGTGACTCTTTAGTCTTTCGTTCAACGCGTGCTGTTCTCATGGCTATCTCCTTTAAATGAGCTCTTTGAGGGCTGATATAAATAATGTGTTCTCGGCTTCATTGCCAATTGTGACTCTTAAGTACCCTGATAATCCCACATCTCTAATCAGAACACCCTTTTCTAGCAGCGCCGCCCACAACTGTGGCGCATCTTGCTTGAAACCGGTGAACAAAACGAAGTTTGCACTGCTGGGAACAGTGGTCAGACCCATGTCATGAAGTGCCTTAACTACAGATTCTCGTGCGGCGATAATCGTTGCGACCCCACCTAGCAACTCTTGTCGGTGATCGATCGCTACTTGTGCTGCAGCTTGAGTCAAAGCGCTGAGGTGATACGGCAGGCGAACAATCATCATTGCATCTTTCACGGCAACATCACTGACTAAGAAGCCAACTCGGGCCCCTGCAAATGCAAAAGCTTTACTCATAGTACGAATCACAATCACATGTGGATTATTAGAAATTAGGGTAACCGCAGATTTTTCTTGTGAAAATTCTGCATAGGCCTCGTCGACTACAAGTAATCCACCAACTTCCGCACAGGCATCTGCAAGCTTTTGAATCTCATCAATTGTTACTGCCCCACCCGTTGGATTATTCGGCGATGTAATAAAGGTTAGCGTCGGCTTATTCTTTTGAATTTCTGTGATTGCAGCTGATGTATCCAAAGAAAAGTCAGCGTTACGTTTGCCATCGATCCATACTGACCCAGTGACCTTTGCAATAAGCGGGTGCATTGAATAAGAAGGCGTAAATCCAAGGACTGGTCCCTCAGCAAATGCCAAGAAAATCGATTGAATAATTTCATTACTGCCGTTTGCCGCCCAAACATTTTCAGCTGAAAATTTAGTGCCACTCAACTCATTGATGTAGCTTGCAAGTTTTGTGCGCAAGACAGTTGCATCACGGTCTGGATAGCGATTTAAGTCCGCAGTCACCTTTGCAACCGCATCGGTAATCGCCTTTTGCAAAGCAGGTGATGGTGAATATGGGTTTTCGTTTGTGTTAAGCGCTGCTTGTGCTGGCACTTGTGGTGCGCCATATGGTGAAAGTGGGCGAAGAGTTTCGCGCAGCGGTAACCAAGTTGGCCAGCTCACTCTAAATTCTCCAAACGGGCGGTCATTGCTTCACCGTGTGCTGGTAGATCTTCAGCGTTAGCAAGGGTGACAACGGTATCTACGATCTCTGTAAATGCTTTTTTGCCATATTCGATAAAGTGCAAGCCGCGCAGAAATGTCTGCACAGACAATCCACTTGAATGACAAGCACAACCGCCAGTTGGTAAAACGTGATTTGAACCAGCTGAGTAATCACCAAGTGAAACGGGTGAGAATCGACCAATAAAGACTGCGCCTGCATTGCGAATCTTTGCCGCATCTGTGCGTGAATCAACAGTTTGAATTTCAAGGTGCTCTGCCGCATATGCGTTAACGACATCTAAACCTTGTTCGATCGAATCTACTAATGCAATCGCGGATTGAACTCCGGATAGCGCCGTTGTAATTCGATCAGCATGCTTGGTCGCCCCAACGCGAACTTTCAATTCTGCTTCAACTGCTGCTGCTAACTGGGGTGAATCGGTAACAAGAACTGCTGCTGCAATCACATCGTGTTCTGCTTGGCTTATTAAATCTGCAGCAACATCTGCGGCGATTGCAGATGAATCCGCAAGAATTGCAATCTCTGTCGGACCTGCCTCTGAATCAATCCCAATGATTCCGCGCAGTGAACGCTTTGCGGCGGCCACATAAATATTTCCTGGTCCTGTTACTAGATCTGCCTTCTCGCACACACCTTCCATACCGTAGGCAAACAAGGCAATCGCTTGGGCTCCCCCGACCGCGTAGACCTCGGTAATTCCAAGGAGCGCGCACGTTGCAAGAATTGTTGGGTGTGGCAATCCGCCAAACTCTTTTTGTGGTGGTGAAGCAACTGCAATTGATCGCACCTTTGCAATTTGTGCAGGAATAACATTCATCATCACACTGCTGGGATAAACCGCGCGTCCACCAGGAACATACAAGCCAACACGATCAACCGGAACCCACTTTTCAGTAACTGTTCCACCATCTACAACGGTGGTGGTTGTATCGGTACGTACTTGATCGTTATGAACCTTTTTCACTCGTGAAATCGAAAGCTCTAAAGCGGTTCGGATTGCTGGTGCTAATTGCAACAGCGCCTCATCTAGCGCGTGCTGAGGAACTCGGATACTGGCAGGAGTTACATCGTCAAACTCTTGCGCCAATGCGATTAGATCCGCTTCAGTTCCATTTTTCACACGATCAAGGATTGGTTGGATCAACACCATCGCTTCAGCAACATTAAGGGAGGCACGAGGAAGTTCGAGGTTGTATTGGGCTTTAGACAGGGTTCGCCCGCGCAGGTCAACGGTGCGAATCATTGGGCAATTGTAACGGCTGAGCCCCGAACCTTGAGGCCCAAATTATACGAGGCAGTTAGGCCCCAGGATCGATTTCAAATCTGCGCTCAGACTTGGAGATGATGTGATTAATGCATCAACCTTCATAACAGTGCTGTTTCCGTTGTCATTTAACTGCAGATGAACTTCACGTTTGCCTGGATGTGATCGCAAGATTTCCTTGATTCGATCAACTACTGGAGGGGTGCACTGTTGAATTGGCAAGGAGATAACAAGTGGACCCGTTGGAGTCGCATTGATATCTGGCATCGACATTTCAAGTGCAGTAAAGCGCAATTTGTCTTCCCGACGATCAACGCGACCTCGAATTGTGACGATGCGGTCTTCAGTCAATGACATGGAGTATTGATTGTACGTATTGGCGAAGAATAAGACTTCGAGTGAGCCCTCTAAGTCTTCAACTGTAACAACTGCCCAAGAGGCACCTTGTCGAGAAACTTTACGAGTAACACTTGTAATCAAACCGCCAATAGTGACAATTGATTCGTGTTGAGCACCATCATCAACAATTTCGCTGATAGACATATCGGTATTCGCGCGCAGGACATGTTCGACTCCAAGTAATGGATGATCTGAAACGTATAGACCTAACATTTCGCGTTCGTAGGACAGCAACATCGACTTATCCCACTCACCTACCGGAACTTCGATATCTAAACCAGAAACAGCGGTGACCGCTTCTCCGCCAAATAGATCAAACTGCCCAATAGCCTCAGCTCGTTTTGATTCGATAACAGAATCAATTGCTTCCAGGTGAACTGCGATCAAGCCCTTACGACTAGAACCTAAGGATCCAAATGCACCGGCCTTGATTAAAGATTCAATAGTTTTCTTGTTGCACACCTGAGCATCGACCTTTGCCAGGAAATCACCAAATGATGTGTAGCGACCTTTACTTGTACGCGCGCTCTTAATTGAGGCTACGACACCTTCTCCAACATTTCTGATCGCAGCTAATCCAAAACGAATATCAACACCACGTGGCGTGTACTCGGCATCAGATTCATTGACATCAGGTGATAAAACCTTTATTCCCATACGACGACACTCTGATAGGTAGAGCGCTGACTTATCTTTGTCATCGCGCACAGAAGTAAGAAGTGCAGCCATGTATTCAGTTGGATAGTTAGCCTTTAGGTAGGCGGTCCAGTATGAAACAACACCATATCCGGCAGAGTGAGCGCGGTTAAATGCGTAATCAGAGAATGGAATCAAAACTTCCCATAAACGTTTAATGGCCGCAGTTGAGAATCCGTTTTCCTTCATGCCTGCTTCAAAGGGAACGTACTCTTTGTCCAAAATCTCTTTGTTCTTCTTACCCATAGCCTTACGTAAAAGATCTGCTCGACCCAATGAGAAGCCCGCAACCTTTTGTGCAATCGCCATAACCTGCTCTTGATACACGATCAATCCGTAGGTATCCCCAAGAATCTCTTGCAGTGGCTCGCTCAACTCTGGATGAATTGATTCGACAGGTTTGCGCTTATTTTTTCGATCGGCGTAGTTGTTATGTGCGTTTTCACCCATAGGTCCTGGACGATACAAAGCAATGACAGCTGAAATATCTTCAAACGAATCTGGTGACATACTCTTGAGCAAGGCACGCATTGGTCCACCGTCGAGCTGGAAAACTCCCAAGGTATCTCCACGACTAAGTAATTCATAGGTCTTTGGATCATCCAGAGTCAACGTCTCTAAAACAACATCGATTCCTTGATTTGCCTTAATGTTGAGCAGGCAATCATCTAGTACTGAGAGATTTCGAAGTCCCAAGAAATCCATCTTTAGCAGCCCTGTTGCTTCGCAAGCACCCATATCAAATTGAGTAATGATGGCGCCGTCTGCTTCACGACGGTGAATTGGAATTACATCGAGCAGTGGCTCGCGAGACAAAATAACTCCCGCTGCATGCACACCCCATTGACGTTTCAGACCTTCTAGACCACGAGCGGTATCAACCACGCGCTTTGAATCAGGATCTGAGTTATACAAAGCACGGAACTCCCCTGCTTCTCCGTAACGATCATCCTTTGGATCAAAGACTCCGCTTAAGGAAATGTCCTTACCCATAACAGTTGGGGGCAAAGCTTTAGTTAATTTTTCACCAATTACATATGGGTAGCCAAGAACTCGTGTTGAATCTTTAATGGCTTGCTTAGATTTGATAGTTCCATACGTGATGATCTGAGCAACTCGGTCTTCACCATACTTATTAGTGGCGTAACGAATCATTTCGCTTCGTCGACGCTCGTCAAAGTCCAAGTCGATATCAGGCATCGAAATACGCTCTGGATTAAGGAATCGTTCAAACAAAAGTCCATGCTCTAATGGATCAAGTCCTGTGATACCAAGAGCGTATGCAACAAGTGAACCTGCAGCAGAACCACGACCTGGGCCGACACGGATCCCAACCTCTTTGGCGTGAGCAACAAGGTCTGCAACTACAAGGAAGTAACCAGGAAAGCCCATCTTTTCCATAACGCCCAGCTCGTACTGCAAACGTGTCTCATGCTCTGGCGTTAAGCGATTGGCCATGCGATTTTTGAGGCCTCGTTCTGCCTCTTTCTTAAGCCATGAATCTTCACTTTCGCCCGCTGGAACTTCGAACTGCGGAAGTAAGTTTTCACCTTCGCGAAGAGTGATGTTGCAGCGTTCGGCGATAAGTAAGGTGTTGTCACAGCTTTCTGGAATCTCTTTAAAGAGTTCGCGCATTTGTGCAGCGGTCTTGACATAAAAGGTGTCATTATCAAATTTAAATCGCTTTGGATCTGCCAAAGTTGAGCCCGATTGCACGCACAATAAAGCTTCATGTGCAGCGGCATCTTCTTGGCGGGTGTAGTGCAGATCATTGGTGGCAAGTAGCGGCATTCCCAACTCTCTACCAAGTTTTAAGAGATCTTCCTTAACTCGCGTTTCAATTTCAATTCCGTGATCCATGAGTTCTAGATAAAAGTTTTCTTTTCCGAAAATATCTTGGTACGCGCTAGCTGCCTTAATCGCTTCTTTGTATGCACCCATGCGCAAACGGGTTTGAATTTCTCCGCCAGGGCACCCAGTTGTAGCAATCAGTCCCTTCGAATAAGTTGCCAATAATTCGCGATCCATCCGTGGCTTGTAGTAATAACCTTCTAGTGATGCCAGCGAGGACAAACGAAATAGATTTGCAAGACCTTGGTTATTTTCAGCCAGAATTGTCATATGTGTGTATGCACCACCGCCTGAGACATCATCTTCTCCACCGGCAGCCCACTGAACACGCTTTTTATCAAACCGTGATTCGGGAGCAACATAGGCTTCGATTCCGATGATCGGTTTTACATCAAATTTTTTCGCAGCTTTATAAAAATCAAATGCACCAAAAACATTGCCATGATCTGTCATTGCAATGGCCGGCATGCCTTGCGCCTTTACCTCAGACATTAAGTCGTCAACACGAGCCGCGCCATCGAGCATTGAATACTCGGTATGGACGTGCAGATGTACGAAATTTTCTGTTGGCATGATTGGCGAGATTAGTGCTTATGGAAGAACTGCGTCGGAAAGCAACGCCAGGGAGCGTGTGAGATCGGCTGGGTACGGCGCTTCAAAGTGAAGGGCGGTGCCGGTAACGGGATGGGCGAAATTGAGTTCGGCAGCATGAAGCCAAGGTCGAGACATTCCTAGGCTCTTACCCAACACCGGGTCTGCACCATAAGTCGTGTCCCCTACTAATGGGTGGTGAAGAGCGGAAAAGTGAACTCGAATTTGATGGGTACGTCCTGTTTCTAATTCAATCTTTACCATTGAAACGCCACGATAAAATTCGATGACTTCGTAGTGAGTAATCGATTCTTTTCCGGTCGCCATCACCGCAAAACGATGGTCCTCTTTTGGATGACGATCAATTGGTGCATCAATAGTTCCAGTTGTTGGATCCATATGGCCTTGGACCATTGCGTGATACACCTTGTCCACAGTTCGGTTTCGAAATGCATCTTTTAGTACATGAAAAGCGGTATCGCTTTTGGCAACAATCATTAATCCACTGGTGCCGACATCTAAACGATGAACAATTCCTTGACGCTCTGCGGGACCAGATGTAGAAATTGAGTAACCAGCTGCCATCAATGCACCAACAACAGTTGGTCCAGTCCATCCTGGACTTGGATGTGCGGCGCAACCGACCGGCTTATCAATAACAACAATGTCGCTGTCGTCATAAATGATGCTTAAGCCATCGATAGGGGTTAACGGAATCGGATCAGCATTAATTGGCTCTGGCATCAAAACTTCAATAACTTGACCGGCGGTGACGCGATCTGATTTTGGCATCGCCTTGCCACCAGTTGTGATGTCTCCATCTTCAAGTAATTTAACAACTGCTGTTCGTGACAAACCAAGCACTCGAGTTAATGCGCTATCAATTCGTTCGCCAGCAACACCTTCGGGCACTGTCAAGGTACGGGCGATGCGATTACTCATACCTAGGAGCCTACCTTTGAAATGGGTGGAATATTTCGGGCAGTTAGGACGATCGAAATAAGGGCGGCAATAACAATCGCTGAGTCTGCAATGTTGAAAATCGGCCAATTAGGTAGCTGCATCCAATCAATTACATGGCCGCGCAACAATCCTGGCTCACGAAATATTCGATCAACTAAATTGCCAAGTATTCCACCTAAAACTAGGCCTAACACAACTGCCCAACCCTTAGAAGTTATTCGCGGAGAAAAGTACAAAATTGCAATCAGAACTATGATCGAAAAGATTGTAAGAAAGATGGTTGCACTGGTTGCGAAAGAAAAAGCAGCCCCAGGGTTTCGAACTAAAGTAAGTTGGAAAAATGAACCGAACACTTTGACATTTGATCTTTGTGAGAGAGTGCTGACAGCCCAGATCTTTGTTGCTAAGTCGAGGATCCAAACAAACCAGGCAACACTAAAGAGTGTGCGCCATGTGCGCACTGTTAGCGCCGTTCTTCCTTCTGCTTGCACAGCATGCAGAGTGTCGCGCGAGGAAATACCTGAAGGCGTGCTTTGCCAATTGGCGCTCCGCACTCTTCACAATTTCCATATGTTTTGTTATCAATACGCTCTAATGCGCGCTCGGTTTGCAAAACCATGTCACGGGCATTGATTACCAATGACATTTCATGTTCGCGCTCGAAAGTTTTTGTACCGGCATCAGCTTGATCATCGCCAGCGCCTTCGCCAGATTCCTGAATTAATTCATCCATCTCGAGTTCAACAACAGCCAACTCTCTGCGAAGACGTTCTAGCTCCTTTGAAATCTCGGTGCGGACCGCCTTGATTTCAGCATTGGTCCACGGTGCCTCAGATTCGCTGACTACTACTGGAGTAGGAGCAACTTTGATTGGCTTAAGGGGTGCAATCTTCTTGCCACTCTTTACTGGACGTGGCGGAGGTGGCATTACTAATCGGCGCTCCTCAATAACAGGTGCGACTACTGGTGCCGTAATTGTCGAGACCGATACAGTTTGAGATTTTTCATCAACTGTAAGAGTGGTCTTTGACGGAAATGGTTTTCCTGCAGCTTTTTTAACCGGAATACTTTTTACCGCTGATTTCTTAACTGCAGCTGGTTTTTTGGCAGGAGCTGCTTTCTTTGCAGGCGCTTTCTTGGCCGCAACCTTCTTGGCCGGCGCTGCCTTCTTAGCGGCTACTTTTTTCGCAGGCGCCTTTTTCGCAGGTGCAGCCTTTTTCGCAGGAGCCTTCTTGGCAACTACTTTTTTAACAGGCTTCTTAGGCATGTCGCGAACCTTATGCCCAAGTGGGCACCTATACCAATTGCGCCACGGTCAATCTTTTATATCTCTATGACCTACACTTAACTCCTCGCGTACATGGCGTTGACGAGGCAATCACCTCACGAGCCAGCAGGAAGAAATGAGCCAAGGCTCATGTAGAACCAGCACGTGAGATAAGAAGTGGTGCACCTAGGTGCGCAAGGCGGGTGGTACCGCGAAAGCTGCACATGCAGCGATCGTCCCTCCAGAGATACTTTTCTGGAGGATTTTTTTATGTCATTTCGCGCCATCCCAGCAGCAGTTGATCTGCCTGCCGTCGAACATTCAATTTTAAAGTTCTGGCGCGATAACTCAATCTTTGAAAAAACAGTTGCAGCTCGCGAAGGCTCACCAACCTGGACATTTTATGAAGGTCCACCAACTGCAAATGGAATGCCAGGAACTCACCACATCGAAGCTCGAGTGTTTAAAGATTTATTCCCGCGCTTTCACACGATGAAGGGTAAGCAAGTAACACGCAAAGCAGGTTGGGATTGTCATGGTTTGCCAGTTGAAATCGCTGTAGAAAAAGAGTTGGGATTTGCCGGCAAGGGCGACAT
>DAISII010000009.1:8990-15147 GCA_036822115.1 Candidatus Planktophila sp. | reverse complement strand
GCCGAAAAAGGCTTAGGTAAAACAGCACCTAATCCAATTGTTGGCGCAGTAATTATTGATGCAGCAGGCAATGTTGTGGGCGAAGGTTTTCATGATCGTGTTAACTCACCAGATCACGCAGAGGTAGTTGCGATTAAAGCTGCAGGAAGCAAGTCAGTGGGCGCAACGATTGTTGTGACACTTGAGCCATGCAATCACACCGGCAGCACAGGACCATGTGTGCAAGCAATTATTGATGCGGGTGTTACAACGGTTGTCTTTGCAGTGGCGGATCCCAATCAAAAGGCAGCAGGTGGCGCAGCTGCGCTTCGCGCAGCAGGTGTGACTGTTATTGAAGGTGTCATGAAAGATGAGGCTGCTTTTTCTAACCGCGCTTGGCTCATGAAGATTCGTAAGAACCGACCTTTCTTTACTTGGAAAGTTGCCGCAACCCTCGATGGCAAAGTCGCCGCAGCTGATGGAACATCAAAGTGGATTAGCAATGAGACATCACGAGCTGATGTGCAGGTATTGCGCCGGCAGGCAGATGCGATTCTTGTTGGTACCAACACCGTTATTACAGATGATCCACATTTGATTCCACGCGGATCTTTTGCTGGTTATGGGGCAAATCCAATTCGTGTTATTTGTGGGGAGCAAACCCTGCCAACAAACGCACAGGTCTTCGATAATGCTGCTGACACAGTAGTTGTGGCTACTAAAGATCTAGATGTGTTGGTCGAAAAACTCAATGAACTAGGCATCAATCATGTCTTTGTTGAGGCAGGACCGACTCTGGGCAGCGCGATGTTAGATCACTGCTTGCTGGATGAATTAATCATGTATCAGGCACCAACACTTTTGGGTACCGGCAAACATTTCTTCGCCTTTGATTATCCAACGACGATTACCGACCAAATGCGAATGGATCACATCAGCACGCAGGTACTTGATGGCGATGTTAAATCGGTCTATCGCATAAGGAATGGTGAGTGATGTTTACCGGACTTATTGCAGAACTTGGGTCAATTACCGCTATTGAAAAGAGCGATACCTCTGCTGTTTTCACGATCAACGCACCAGCGTTGATTTCGCAGATCGCAGTTGGTGATTCTGTTGCAGTAAACGGAGTGTGCTTAACCGCCACCTCAATTGAGGGCACAGCTTTTACAGCAGATGTCATGGTGCAAACGCTTAACCTCACATCGCTCTCGCAAATCTTTGTTGGTAGCCCCGTAAACCTAGAACTTGCTGCCCAATTAAATGCTCGCATGGGTGGACATTTGGTGCAGGGTCATGTTGATGGGGTTGCAACCGTTGTTGGCTTAACACCGGGGGATAAGTGGGCGCAGTTTGATATCTCTGTGCCGGCTAATTTAAGCAAATACATTGTCAACCAAGGCTCTATTTGCCTAGACGGTATTTCATTAACTGTGGGCGAAATCAATGACACCAACAATGTCGTAACAGTGTGGTTGATCCCGGAAACATTGGAACGCACAAATCTTTCATCACTTTTGCCCGGGGATTTAATCAATGTTGAAGTAGATGTTTTGGCCAAATATGTTGAACGCTTAATGAAGAAAGGCGATCAATGAGCGCATTTGAAGCAGCCCTAGCCGCCTATAAAAATGGCAATTTAATAATTGTTACAGATGATGCCGATCGTGAAAACGAAGGCGATCTCATGATTCTGGCTGAAAAGGCCACACCAGAAAAAGTTGCCTTTATGGTTCGCCATACAACAGGAATCTTGTGTGTTGCAATGACTCAAGAGCGTGCACGCCAATTACATCTTCCCCTGATGGTTGAAGAAAATCAGGATTCTAAAAAGACCGCCTTTACGGTCAGTGTTGATTACAAGCCAGGGATAACAACTGGCGTTAGCGCGCAAGAGCGTTCCAACACCGTGCGAGCACTTGCAGCTGCACAATCTGTTGCCTCAGATTTTATTCGCCCAGGCCATGTTTTTCCGTTAATTGCAGATAACGGGGGATTGGCAGCCCGTGGTGGACATACCGAAGCTGGTGTTGCTTTGTCACAAATCGTTGGGGCGCAACCGCTGTGCCTACTTTCTGAAATTGTTAATGATAATGGTTCTATGGCACGCGGACAATCACTTGCAGCTTTTGCTACAGAGCACTCGATTCCGGTTATTTCTGTTGAACAATTAAAGGCCCACGTTCTGGCCAACCCAGTTGCAGCAACAGTAAACGCAACACAATTCACATTTGAGTGGGCACAACTTCCACTTCGCAGCGGCATGTGGAAGATCGCAACATTTCCTGGATTACGCCAGCGGGAACATGCGGTCATTGCATTTGGCAATGCAGGTGCAAAGCCGATGGTTCGTATTCATAGCGAATGCTTTACAGGCGATGTCATTCATTCCCAGCGTTGTGATTGTGGCGAACAATTAGAACAATCAATTAATCTGATTCAAGCACATGGTCATGGCTACATCATTTACTTACGTGACCACGAAGGCCGCGGAATTGGGCTGACAGAAAAGATCAAGGCGTATCAATTACAGGATCAAGGCATGGACACCATTGATGCCAACCTTCATTTAGGTCATGAAATCGATGCTCGTGACTGGAATGATGCGATCGCGATAGTTAACGCTCTGCAAATCACTACAGTGCAGTTACTTACCAATAACCCCAACAAAGTTGCTGCGCTACGTAATGCAGGTCTTGAAGTTATCCAGCAACCACTTGTAATTGTCAGCAACAAGTTTAATGAAAAATATCTAGCAACCAAGGAAGCAAAACTTGGTCACACACGAGGAGGCAAGTAAATGGCAGGACATGCACCACGTATTGGTATTACGCCACTTCCGCAGACAAAGGTTGCAATCATTTCTTCATCATGGCACGTAGATATTTGTAATGACTTGATCGCAGGTGCCCAGCGCGCACTTGCTGAGGCACACGTAGGCACTGTTGAGGTTCAATTTGTACCCGGCTCTTTTGAAATTCCACTTGCTGCGCAGTACGCATTTGATAGGGGCTTTGATGCTGTTGTTGCAGTGGGCTTGGTCCTAAAAGGTGAAACACCTCACTTTGATTACGTCTGCCAAGGCGTTACGCAAGGCGTGATTGATGTGTCGCTGAAGTACGGCAAACCAATTGGCTACGGCGTCTTGATGTGTAACGACCTAGAACAAGCTATTGCCAGATCAGGCGTTGCCGGAAGCAAAGAAGACAAGGGTTATGACAGCGCAGTTGCTGCGCTTGAACTTTTGCGTTTGAAGAACGCCTAGATAGACTCGCCAGGTGAGCGTAACTAGCGCAGGAGCAGCCTTTAAGAAGGCGTTAGTTGAAGAAACCCCGCTTCAAATTGTTGGAACAATCAACGCTAATCACGCCCTGCTTGCCAAGCGCGCTGGCTATCGCGCAATTTATTTATCAGGCGGCGGCGTCGCTGCAGGATCTTTGGGTATCCCAGATCTAGGAATCACAACACTAGAAGATGTCTTAACCGATGTTCGTCGAATTACTAATGTCTGCGATACACCGCTGCTAGTTGATGCCGATACAGGGTTCGGTGCATCAGCTTTTAACATTGGCCGGACAGTAAGAGATCTGATTAAAGCTGGGGCGGCAGCAATGCACATCGAAGATCAAGTTGGCGCAAAGCGTTGTGGCCATCGCCCCAACAAGGAAATTGTTTCTAAGGGCGAAATGGTTGATCGCATTAAGGCAGCAGTTGATGCTCGCACCGATGACAACTTTCAGATCATGGCCCGCACAGATGCGATTGCCAATGAAGGCATTGATGCAGCCCTTGACCGCATGCATGCATATATCGAAGCTGGCGCTGACTTAGTTTTCCCCGAAGCAATTGAAAATTTGGCGGATTACGCAAAGATTTCATCTGCTGTTTCCGCACCGATCCTGGCAAATATCACTGAATTTGGAAAGACTCCACTGTTTACTCGTGAAGAATTAGCGGCCAATGGAGTGGGGATGATTCTGTACCCGTTGTCAGCCTTTAGAGCGATGAACAAGGCGGCCGAAAATGTCTATGCAGCCATCCGCCGCGATGGCACGCAGGGCGGTGTGATCGACACAATGCAAAGCCGCGAAGAGTTGTACCAAGCTATTAATTATTATGAGTACGAGAAAGCACTTGACCAAACACTAGGCAAAGACAACGGGTAAAAATCATGGAAGAAATCAAAGTAAAGAAGTCAGTTGCACTCTCGGGTGTTCCAGCAGGAAGCACAGCCCTTAGTGCAGTAGGTGGCGCTGATCTTCACTACCGCGGTTACTCAATCAAAGACTTGGCTGCCAATTGTCAGTTCGAAGAGGTGGCGTACCTTCTTGTCCATGGTGCGCTGCCAACTCAGGCACAACTAGATACGTACAAGGCAAAACTCAAAGGTTTACGTGGGCTTTCGCCACAGGTTAAGACAGTTCTAGAACAACTTCCGGCAACAGCGCACGCAATGGATGTTTTGCGTACCGGATTTTCAGCACTCGGTGCAATCAATCCAGAATCAACTCATCACACAGAAGCAGAAGCGCGCGACATTGCAGATTCAATGTTGGCAAAGACTGGTTCTTTGCTTGGTTACTGGCACCACTTTGCCAATAGCGGAAAGCGCATCGAAGTAGAAACAGATGACAATTCAATTGGTGCACACTTCTTGCACCTACTTCATGGTGAGAAGCCATCTGATCTGTGGGAAAAAGCGATGCACGCATCGCTAGTTCTGTATGCAGAGCACGAATTTAATGCATCTACATTTACCGGTCGCGTTATTGCCGGAACAGGTGCGGATATTTACTCATGCGTTACTGGATCAATCGGAGCACTGAGCGGTCCAAAGCACGGTGGAGCTAATGAAGTAGCACTTGAAATTCAGCTTCGATACAAATCTGCCGATGAAGCAGAGACAGATATTCGTGCACGTGTAGATGCCAAAGAAGTAGTCATTGGTTTTGGTCACCCGGTCTACACAGTTTCAGATCCTCGCAACGAGATCGTCAAGGTCATTACAAAAGAGCTTGCTATCGCAGCAGGCAAAGAGAATTTGTACGATGTTGCAGACCGCATCGAATCTGTAATGTGGGAAGTTAAGAAGATGTTCCCTAACGTGGACTGGTTCTCAGCCGTTGCTTACGATGCAATGAAGATTCCAGTTAACTACTTCACGCCACTGTTTGTGATGGCACGTATTTCAGGCTGGACAGCACACGTCATCGAACAGCGCATCGATGGAAAAATCATCCGTCCAACGGCTACCTATGTTGGTCCAGAAGATTTGGCGTTTGTTCCAATCGAAAATCGCTAGACATGTCTAGCCATGTAAGTTCGAACAACCAGCCATACGATCAGGAAATTATCGACATCGTCGATTACGCACTGAACTATGAGATTAAGTCCCCGGTTGCTTACGAAACTGCATGGAACTGCCTGTTGGACACACTTGGTTGTGGCTTAGAAGCGCTGGAATATGAAGCCTGTACAAAGCTTTTGGGGCCAGTTGTTGCTGGGTTAGCTGTTGCAAACGGAGTCAAGGTTCCGGGCACCAAACATGTTTTAGATCCAGTACAAGGTGCCTTCAATATCGGCGCAATGATTCGTTGGTTAGATTTTAATGACACCTGGCTGGCAGCTGAATGGGGACACCCATCAGATAACTTAGGTGGCATTCTGGCAACAGCTGATTGGTTGTCTCGTACGACCGATAAAAAATTCACGATCAAAGATGTTTTAACGGCAATGATCAAAGCCCATGAAATCCAAGGTTGCATCGCACTCGAAAACTCTTTTAACAAAGTTGGCCTAGATCACGTTATTTTGGTCAAGGTCGCATCAACAGCCGTTGTTGCACAGCTGATGGGTTTAATGCGCGATCAAGCATTGGCAGCGGTTTCACTTGCATGGGTCGACGGGCAGTCACTGCGAACATATCGTCATTTTCCAAATGCGGGATCACGCAAATCATGGGCTGCAGGAGATGCCACATCACGAGCGGTGCGTCTTGCGTTGATCGCACAAACCGGCGAAATGGGTTATCCATCAGCGCTAACTGCGAAAACCTGGGGCTTTTATGATGTTTCATTTAAGGGACAACCATTTAAGTTTCAGCGCCAGTACGGTTCTTATGTAATGGAAAATATCTTGTTCAAGATCTCTTTCCCTGCCGAATTTCACTCACAAACCG
>DAISII010000009.1:0-8980 GCA_036822115.1 Candidatus Planktophila sp. | reverse complement strand
GTTGAAGCTGCAATGACGATTTATCACCAGATGCAGGCAGCAGGTAAGACATCAGATGACATAAAAAAGGTGACAATTCGTACCCACGAGGCATGTATTCGTATCATTGATAAAAAAGGACCTCTAAATAATCCAGCAGACCGCGACCACTGTATTCAGTACATGACCGCTGTTCCATTTATTTTTGGTCGACTAACAGCCCGTGATTATGAAGAGGACATCGCAGCTGATCCGCGCATCGATGCTTTGCGCGAAAAAATCGTGTGCATCGAAGACAGCAGCTATACAGCTGATTATCACGACCCAGCAAAGCGCTCTATTGCTAACGCAATAACAGTTGAATTCAATGATGGCAGCAGCTTTGCCGAAGTAGCCGTTGAGTACCCAATCGGCCATGCCCGCCGTCGCGTGGAAGGTATTCCATTGCTGATTGAAAAGTACCAGACCAACTTGGCCCGTATTTATGATGCGGACAAGCAAAAGAAGATCACTGATCTGTGTCTAGATTATGACAAGCTAGCCGCAACCCCAGTAAATGAGTTTATGGATTTGCTGGCTCTTTAATGAGCGATATGTCAGCAAAGGTGCGTCGTGCACTAGATGTCGCCGTAGAAGCAATTGGCGGATCGGCCCGTGAAGGGCAGATTGAAATGGCCGAAGCGGTTGCAAATGCTTTGACTAATCGCCATCACTTAATGGTGCAAGCAGGTACTGGTACCGGTAAATCACTGGCTTACTTGATTCCAGGAATCGTGCACGGCAGAAAAGTCCTTGTTGCGACAGCAACAATTGCACTGCAACGTCAGTTAGTTGATCGCGATTTGCCCGCAGTTGTTCCGGCGTTAGAAAAGGAGCTGGGTCGCGAAATCTCGTATGCGATCTATAAAGGCGTAGGAAACTACATTTGTCTGCAAAAGATGAATAGCGATGAAGTTGACCCAGATGGCGAATTAGTCATGGAAGTTTCGTCCCTAGAAAAAGATGCCAAACGCTTAATTGCCTGGGCAAAGACCCCGGGTGTTACCGGAGATCGTGATGATGCCCCCGAAGTTGATCGCAGAGTGTGGGCGGCAAATAGTGTTTCCGGACGCGAATGCGTCGGAGCTGATGTCTGTGCATTTGGGTCACAATGTTTTGCTGCATTTGCCAAAGCAAAGGCACAGACTGCAGATATCGTCATTACCAACCACACGCTATTGGCGATCGAGATCGTAGATTCTCATCCGATCCTGCCAGAGCGCGATTGTGTGATTTTGGATGAAGCACATGAGTTTATGGATCGCGCTACTCAGGCCGTTACTGATGAGCTAACAAGTAACCGCGTTTTACGTGCCGCAGCAATGGCTCGCAAGTTCATGCCGGGCAAGCTTTCAGATGCCTTCCACAAAGCAGCAAATGATTTTCATGAATCCATGGTCGATTATGGTGAGTCAGTAAAAAGTGAGTTCGGTGCACAGGGTCGACTTGAAGAAATTCCACAATCTCTTGAATTCTCTATCCGCAAGGTGATGGAAGCATCCAAGGCCATCATTCAGTTTTTATCGGCAGATGATGAAATCATTGACACCGATGCAATGGCAGAACGGGCGCGAGTAAAAGGTGCTGTCAACGAAATTGCAACGACAGCTACAACCTTGCTGAAAATGGGCGATGGTTTAGTGCTGTGGTATGAACCAACATTTTCTACCTTGTATCTAGCGCCCTTGTCAGTATCTGAAGTCCTTCGTGAAAACTTACTTACAAAGACACCTGTGATTGCAACATCAGCGACACTTACAGTGGGCAATGGCTTTGATGCGATGGCAAAAAGCATTGGATTTTTAGTCAATGAAGAAATGAATGCGCAAACCAAAGAGGGCGAAGTAGATCCAGCCAATATTCAGATGCTAGATGTTGGAAGCCCCTTTGACTTTGCTAATCAAGGTGTTTTGTATATGCCAAAGCATTTACCCGAGCCAGGCCGTGATGGACCTAGTATCGAAGTTTTAACTGAGCTCGGAGAATTGATTGATGCTGCAGGTGGTCGAACACTTGCTCTGTTTTCATCATGGCGTGGGGTAGAGGCAGCAGATTTACATTTGCGCAAGGTATTAGCAGAGCTACCGATAAAGATCATTACCCAAAAGCGCGGCGATGCGGTTGGACCGCTAGTTTCTAGATTTGCAAAGGATGAAACTTCTATCTTGATCGGCACCATGTCCTTGTGGCAAGGCGTCGATGTGCCCGGTAACAGTTGTATTTTGGTTGCAATTGATCGCATTCCTTTTCCACGTCCTGATGAACCTGTAATGAGTGCGCGCGTTGCGCAGGCTGATGCCAAGGGTGGCAGCGGATTTATGCAGGTTTCGCTTCCTAGAGCAGCACTTTTATTGGCTCAGGGCACTGGCCGATTGATCCGCTCGGTCGATGACCGCGGGGTTGTGGCGATTTTGGATTCACGAATCGTGACTAAGCGATACGGAAGTGTCCTACTTAACTCGATGCCGCCGCTCTGGCGAACCTCAGAAAAGGGCGTCGTCATTGACTCACTGAGACGGCTTGCCGAAAGCGTGAAAGAATAAATTCATGCCTCGCATTGAAACCGAAACACTTGCACAGCACCGAGATTGGCGTCGCAACCAATTAATCGAGGCTGCAGCAGGCATCGCCCTAGAATCAGGCGGTTCTGCAGTAACGGTTGCAGCCGTTGCCCAACGAGCTGGTTTATCTAGAACTTCGGTGTATGAGTACTTTGGAAGCAGTGCAGATTTAATTGCAGATTTAGTGTTAGAAGAACTCAATAACTTTGCACATTACCTGCGCGATGCCGTTGCTGAAACCGAGGAGCCAATTGACAGTATTACCGCGTGGATTGAAAGTGCGTTGACATATATTGCAGATGGCCGTCACTTGCTGGCTAAGGCTTTGAATGCAACATCACTTCCACAAGAGCGAGCAGTTGCTATTGGTTCTGCTCACCGTGCATTACTTGCACCGCTGGTTACGGGATTAACTGCCATGGGTGTTAAAAATACGCAGCGCGCGCTACTTTTTATTCAGGCAATAACTGATGCTTCAACAAAGCGTATTGAAGGCGGCCACGATGCAGAAGCAGAAATTAAATCTGCAACCGCATTCTGCATCGCTGGCTTAGCCTCTATTTAATATTTAGAACTACCTTCTTTTGTGCCATCCCAAACAAACCAGCAACTCCTTCGGCACGCGCTTGGATTGTGCACTTACCTTTTTTGGCTGTAAGGACATTCTTCTTTACTGAACATTTTCCGGTCGCTGTGTAGGTAATTTTTTGACCAAAGTTGGTGGTGGAAGCCAGTTTTACTGACTTCTTCGCTGCAATCGCAGGAATTCTTTGCACCCCTTCAGTTAAACGAATTGGCAGGATTGTCGTTACGCCTTTAGCAGTGGCATTACCTGCAGAGGTGACTGAGATTGCACACTCACCAGATCCCTTGAGCGGAGTAATTTCTGTGCCCTTGAGCCCACAATTTGCATCCAATGATGTAAATGTCAGAGCTGCTCCGGCTTTAGATGTTGCAGAAACCGTTGATACCTGACGGTACCCAAGTGTGATTGGTGCTTGGGTGCTGACAGCAACACCATTAATTGTTCCGCTTACCTCATCAACAGGAAGCGTCACTGTCGCAGTCGTTGCCGCCTTAAATGTCAATGGAATGAATTGGTCTTCCGAAAAATCTCCTGGCACGGTGTGGTCAAAGCGCATAAAGATTCCACACTTAGAAATGGTGCAATCAACAGCAGTTGTTTTTGTCACAAATGTCCCGGTTGGCTTCAATTTAATGACATCTGTGGGCGCAAAGGATGCACCTCGAGAAGTTGAAATCCACAGCTGTGTTGGTTCATTACAAACAGTAGGACGGGCACCAGCGAGTGCTTCTACGCACTGCTGAATATATAAACCACCCTTTGTTGGAACCCCAAGCAGCATGATGTTGATTGTTACACCTTGAGAATCCAAGTTAGTCAGGGGAGCCCCCGTGAACTTGGTCTCGGCAGCCTGTGCTTGCGCAGGAACTAGTAGTGATGCAACAAGTGCTGTTAGTACAACGAGCTTCTTCATTATTCTCCTCATTTGATTTTTACCGGAACAAACATGTCGTAACTTCTGTCATCGCCTCGAAGGTGATCTGCTCTAACTGTGATTGCACACTTAACTTTTGTGCAATCAAACTTTCCAATTTTCTTTGAGATCTTTACTCTGTGTATAAATCGGCCTCCGGGCAAAAACTCATCAGTTAAACCAACGGCGTACGGAGGCGGGTTGGATGAAATCCAGAATGAAGATTCACCCGTGCCAGCTTTGTTAACGCCACCACCACAAGGCGTTGGTAGCTCTCCCTTTTTCGGGACAACACAGAACGCCAGATAAATTCCCACTGTTTCATCAAAGCGATTGCCACGAACCGTGATCATCGAACCACTTTTGGTGGTAGTTGCAGAAACAGTTAGTAGCTGTCCCTGCGAACCTTTCACAGATACTGCTTGGGCAGCAGGCATTGCCAGTAAGGCAATAGCAACTACCAAGGCCAGCAGCTTCATGATCTGACCCTAAATTAAGCAGGAGATGTGCTTATCCGACAGGACACGACAACCTGTCGCTCAAAGATTTGGCACACTGTCGTCGTGAAGAAAATCGCAATACTTGCGCTGGTAATTGCGCTTTCAGGGTGCGCTGATGCAAGCAATTCTTCGAGTTATACAATTTCTCAGGATAATGTGAGATCGATTTCACTTAATAACCAAAGTACATTCTCAGTTTCTCGAGTTGTAGTTCTGGCAAATGGTGTTGCTGAAATTATGAACTCTTTGAATGCAGGGTCAATTCTTGTTGGTCGGGATGTGGCAAGTGCAGAAAAAGAGTTGTCAGATATCCCAGTCGTAACTTCTGGCCATCAAGTGTTGCCTGAAAAAGTAATCGAACTAAACCCTGATCTTGTAATTATCGATGCATCCACGGGTCCAAAAGCCGCACTTGATCAAATCAGAAATGCTGGCATACCAATTGTTGAGACTCCTGAAAGTTGGACCCTTAACGATATTTCCAAAAAGGTAGCAGCTGTTGCTGCTGCAATTGGCGCTGCGCAACAAGGAGTCTTGCTCAATACGGCAATTACTTCGGCAATAAAGACTTCTAAACTTCCTAGTCAACCGCGAATTGCATTTTTGTATCTTCGCGGAACATCATCCATTTATTTAGTTGGGGGTACCGGTTCGGGGGCGGATTCTTTAATTTCTGCAATCGGAGCGATAGATGTTGGGGCAGCATCACTGCCACGTCCATTTAATACGATGACCGCCGAAAGTCTGGCAACACTTAATCCTGATGTCATCATCGTCATGACAAAGGGGTTGCAATCTGTTGGCGGGATCTCAGGTTTGCTGAAACTGCCTGGGGTTGCACAAACAAAAGCTGGCAAGAATCAGGCGATTATCGATGTTGATGATTCACTACTTCTTTCTTTTGGTCCCCGTACGCCATCCCTAGTCACTGCTTTGGCTTCAACAGTAAGTGCGGTACTTAAGTGAAGAAGCTAGCGCCGGCAATCGCACTGGTTCTCGCTACTTTCGTAGCCATCTATGTTGGCACCGCGCAGATAGATAACTTTTGGTCGGCGTTGATTTCACCGGGTAGTAATGAAATTTTGTGGCAGATACGTATCCCACGCGTAACAGCAGCGCTGACTGTTGGCGCGTCATTAGCCCTGGCCGGATTAATGGCACAGGGTGCCTGCAATAACGCCTTGGCTGAACCGTCGATTTTAGGAACAACAGCTGGTGCATCACTTGGCACCGTGCTGGCTGTCTTGACTGGCATTGTCCAGGTGGGTTCTATTGGTGCGATTGCTTGCGGGGCATTAGGCGCTCTGGCTGCGACTTCTCTGACCTTCAAGTTAGCAAATCTGCGTTCACAACTCTCATCTTTTGCCTTGATCATTGTGGGCATTGCAGTATCTGCGATCTTTACCGCTGTAGTTGGTCTTGTGTCGGCAATGGTGACCAGAGCTGATGCTCGGTCAATTTCATTTTGGAACTTCGGGTCGTTGGCGTTAATTACACCAGAGAATCTGGTCGGAATAAGCATCACCGCAATTGTTGGCGGAATCATTGCGTGGAAGATCTCACCAGCACTTGATCGACTTTCTTTGGGTGATTCCACTGCCTTTCACTTAGGAACAGATGTGCGTCGAGTTCGCTTGCTTGCTTTGGTTGCCCTGTCCTTGCTCGCCGGTGGCGCCGTCAGCACCGTTGGTTCTATCGCCTTTATTGGCCTGGCAGCACCGCATATCGCCAGGTTTGTTTACGGTCCAGTACACCGTAATTTAATTGTGCACACCGCAATTATTGGGGCGTTATTAGTTGTTGTCGCAGACACTGTTGCCAGAAGTATCGCCCAGCCCAACGAGCTACCAATTGGGCTTGTGACATCGCTCTTGGGTGCACCGGTACTGATTGCACTTGTGACAATCAAAAACAATGTTTGGAAAACTCAATGATCACTATCAACGAGATCACTATTGTACGCGATGGGCGCGAGATTATTTATGATTACAGCGAACAAATTCCGGCCGGATCAATCACTGTAATTGTTGGTCCTAATGGTTGTGGTAAATCAACATTGCTAGCGGCTATTGCTGGCGACATTGCCCCTATTAAAGGCACAATCACAATCGATGACTTACATCCGATACTGACAGCACCTGCGCGTTTGGCGCAGATTCGCGCCGTAGCTATTCAAAATCAGAGCTATTCCTTGGGCTTTAGTGTTCAGCAGATCATCGAAATGGCTGGTCCTGCTACAGAAGTAGTGCAGGCTTTGGATTTAACATCGTTAGCAGACCGCTTGGTGACAACTTTGTCTGGGGGAGAAGCCCAACGTGTTTCAATTGCTGCAGCCATTGCCCAAAAGACACCGGTATTGCTTTTAGATGAACCACTTGCGGCCCAAGATGTGAGCAGCCGAAAAAGGATTATTGAATTATTGAAGAAGCTGGCAGAAAGTGGCGTAACAGTTGTTGTAGTAGCCCACAGCAGCGAAGCGGAATTAACGTGGGCCGATAAAGTTATTAAGGATTTCCTGTAGCTCTGGCCACGATTTAGCAAAGCTAGGGTGCAGCGCCATCTGACTTACGTGATCGATATCAACCCATCGAACTTCATGGGATTCATCATTTACTTCGTGGGCAACTAAACCATCCGCCGCCCGTGCTATTACGGTGTCGTATTTCCAACTGCCGTGATCATCGGAAAATGTATGAAGCGGCGTCAAAAGTTGGGTATCGATTCCAGTTTCTTCGACCGCTTCCCGAAATGCACCTTCGATTATGGTTTCGTGAGAATCCCGCGCACCGCCAGGAATTCCCCAAGTGTCTCCGTTATGAACCCACGGCGCTCGATGTTGTAACAGGATTTGCGTACCGCGAAAGATCATAATTCCGGCTGCGCCATTGAGACCCCAATGTTTATTGCCACAGGCGCATTCGACCCAACCATCACCATCGCGCGCTGCCATGGTCTTAGCCTGTCACATCTATCCACAGTTAGCGCAACGACAGCTAGCACGGTCACAGCGGCAATTTATGGTGCCGCACATGGTGAAAATAATTCTGACTCTGGCTCTTTTGTTATGCGGCATGCAGGCAGCGGGTGCTGCAGATCCATGTCAGAAAACAGTGTGCGTCAATGTGTATACCGAAAACAATGAAATCATAATCGAAGCCCATAAAGGCAGCGCAACGATCAAAAAAACTATTGCACAGGCTCCCAAAAAGTCAGCGGTAAAGGTAAGTGCACAACCCAAGGTCGTGCCTTTGTTTTTTCCACCAACAGCGGCGGCAAAACCAGCTATAAAAAAAGCAACTGTAAAACGCATTTATAAGCCGAAAATCAAAAAGGCTGTTACTAAGGTCAATTTGAGTGATCGTTTAATAAAGATGGTTCCCACCGCTGGTGTTGCATATCAACCAGAATTTGAACCATTAGTAAATGTTCCGGTGTATTTCTGGTGTGATCTGCCAACACTTTTTCAAAGCCGAGTCGACATCATCGGCGAAGTTGTAGATGTTGCTTTACGACCATCTTTTGTATGGAGCTTTGGTGATGGCAGCTTTTACTCCACAACAGAAAATGGCGCACCGTATCCAAACGGCTCAATCCATCACATCTATAAGCAGCCCGGTACCTATGAGATTTCCTTACTGACTACTTGGAACGGTACCTACACACATAACGCTGCAGCCCGCGCAGTTACCGGCACGGTAAAGAAAGTTTCCATTGCATTAATCACCGTTGTAAAAGCCACTACTACTTTCAAAGGATAAGGATCCATGACTACTGAAAACACATATGTAAGTATCACCGCACTTCCACTTGCTACAGATATCGAGTTCATTGAAAGTGTCAATACCTTTGCGGTGTCCACACTTAGCCCCGAACTAAATATGTTGCAGCGCGACGGGGCAACCGCGGTTATTGATTTAGCTATGCAATTTGCTGATCGTGGCTATAACTGCGATGTCGAGTTAATGTCACAAGTGGTCGGACGCCTGTCGGATATTCAGGTCCGCGATTTTGCAATGGGCACCCACAATGCAGAGACTTTTGATGTCTATTGGAATATGTGGCTTTATTTGTTGCGCATTGCTCCCAATAACTTTGTTGCACCGGTGGCTTGTTTGTTTGCCACTTTGGCATACGAGCGTGGGGAAAACGAACTTGCCTATCGCGCTTTAGATCGTGCAACAGTTGATGACCCTAAGTACGCCTTAACAATTTTGTTGCGTCGAGTCTTTGGTTCAGGCTGGCCGGCCGCTGCTTTTGCAGCAATGCGGGTAGAGCTACACCCAAAGGTGACGGCTGGGATTTTCGAGGGGTAGTCGCTAGAATTACACCGTTCACGAGTCCTACGTACTAGCCCCGGCTTAGTAGGCGGCAACCCTCCACCGCGGCGGGGTGCTCCGGGTGA
>DAISII010000008.1:0-15661 GCA_036822115.1 Candidatus Planktophila sp. | reverse complement strand
GCGCACAGGAGCCAACAGGTATTCCTTACATCGTGCCAATCGTTGAAAAGTCTGTACGCAGTGGTGGAAAGCGCCCTCGTCCAAACTCAAGCCAGCGTCGACGTCGTCCTCACTAATTAGTACAGTTCGCGTTATGACTAATGCGAATCCATTTGCCCAAAGAAGCACCCTTGAGTACGAGCTGCCTCCATTTGCTGACATCAAAGTCGAGCACTATCTGCCTGCCTTCTATGAAGGCTGCACGCAGCAGTTAGCAGAAGTTCAGGCGATTCTAGATACACCGGGTGCTGCCACGTTTGAGAACACAATTGTTGCTCTTGAAAAGAGTGGGCAAATGTTAATGCGCACGCTGCTTGTTTTTTATAACAAGTCTTCAAGTGATACCAGCGATGCTTTAGATACCATCGAAGAGGAAATGGCTCCAAAGCTTGCTGCTCATCAAGATGCGATTCAACTAAATCCAGTGTTGTTTAAAAGAATCAAAGATCTTTACGATGCCCGAGAATCAATTGGGTTAAACAGTGAAGATGCCTGGTTGTTAGAGCGTTATTACAAGGATTTGATCCATGCCGGTGCTCATCTAACAGAAGCACAGCGTGATCGCCTCAAGGAATTAAACGAAGAGCTTTCAAAGCTAGAAACTCAGTTTGGCAAGAATGTTTTGGCAGACACCAATGATTTAGCAGTTCTTGTTGATTCCCTTGCAGAACTTGATGGCCTAAGTGAAAACGAAATCGCAGCAGCTGCAGCGGCAGCAAAAGATCGTGGACATGATGGCAAGTGGTTAATCGGAATGGTGAACTTCACCGGTAACCCAGTCCTTGATTCACTAACTAATCGAGAGCTACGCAAGAAGATCATGGAAGCTTCAAAAATGAAGGCTAATCGTGCCAATGAAAACGATAACAAGCCGGTAATCCTGCAAATCGTTAAGTTGCGTGCTGAACGCGCTCAATTATTTGGCAAGCAGACTCATTCAGAGCACGTTATTGCTGTCCAGACTGCGGAACATCCAGACAACGTCCATGCCATGCTTCGAAAGATCGCACCTGCCGCTGTTCGTAACGCGAAGGCTGAGGCTGAAGATCTTAAGAAATCTGCTGGTACCGATATTGAAAGCTGGGACTGGGGTTTCTACACCGAACAAGTTCGGTTAGAAAAGTACAACATTGATACAACAAAGATGCGTCCTTATTTTGAACTAGAACGCGTATTGCACGATGGCGTCTTCTTTGCCGCAACTAAGTTGTTTGGAATTACCTTCAAAGAGCGTCCTGATCTGGTTACTTACCACCCAGAAGCTCGTGCTTTTGAAGTGAACAACGAAGATGGCACCAAGGTTGGCTTGTTTATCGGAGACTTCTACACACGTGATTCAAAGCGTGGTGGAGCATGGATGAACAACTTGGTTGATCAGAATTTCCTATCTGAACAATTACCTGTTGTTGTTAACAACTTGAACATTCCAAAGCCTCCTGCAGGAAAGCCAACTCTGCTTACGTACGATGAAATCACAACTTTGTTCCACGAGTTTGGCCACGCACTCCATGGATTGTTGTCTCAAGTTAAATACCCTCGTGTTTCAGGAACGTCAGTTCAGCGCGACTTCGTCGAATTCCCATCGCAAGTAAATGAGATGTGGATCTTGTGGCCCGAAGTTGTAGAAAATTATGCACGCCATCATGAAACTGGCGAGAAATTGCCTCAAGAATGGATTGATAACTTAAATGCTGCACGCACTTTCAACGAGGGGCATGCAACGACCAGTTATTTGTCTGCTGCTATTTTGGATCTTGCATGGCATCAACTAACAACTGAACAAGCAGCGACAGTTACCGATGTAGAAGCTTTTGAAGCCCAAGCAATTAAAGACTACGGATTAGATTTTGCGCCAGTCCCAACCCGTTACCGTTCAACCTACTTCAGTCACATCTTTGCTGGTGGCTACTCATCGGGGTACTACGGCTACATCTGGTCCGAGGTTTTGGATGCCGACACTGTGGATTGGTTTAAAGAAAATGGTGGTTTGCTGCGCGCTAATGGCGAACATTTCAAGAACACACTTCTAGGACGGGGTGGTTCGATCGATTCCATGCAAATGTTTCGCAACTTCCGCGGGCGAGATTCAAAAATTGAGCCTCTTCTGAAGCGACGCGGTCTGCTGTAATCATTTATTTTTAAGTTTTCTAGCGGTAAGTTGCGGTCATGAGAAACCAAACTGTATCCAAGAAAATTCAACTGCTAGTGGCTTTGATTGCAACCTTCACCTTCGGGCTGCCTGCAATCGCAACCGCTATTCCAGCTACCGTCAATCTGACAGTCCATTACCAGCGCCCTGGCAATGATTATCAGGATTGGAATTTGTGGTTATGGAAAAACTTGAATTCTGGTGCAGATGTGGATGTTGATTCTAAAGGTGTGACTTTTACTGCCGACGATGCTTTTGGAAAAATAGCAACGGTCAAAATTGAAGGAATGGATAAGTTTGAAAACATCGGAATAATTGTTCGAAAAGGTGCTTGGGATTCAAAAGATATTGGCGATGATCGATTTATTACCAATATTCCAGACACAGGAAATGTTGAAATTTGGTTACGACAAGGAGACCCAACAATTCACTATTCAATTCCCACAACACCGATTCCAAAAAATCCCGCAATTGAACTAACAAAGCTGTATGACTCCCCTGAATTTGCGGCGAAGTACACCTACACAGGCAATGACTTAGGTGTCACATATACAAAAGCATCTACAAAGTTGCGTGTTTGGGCTCCTACCGCCACAGCAGTCAATGTTGTAACTTACAAAGAATCTGATTCACCTTCATCATCTGGTGCATTAACGAAAATGACATATGACACAAAGGGCACTTGGGTTGCAACTCTTAAGGGTGACCAAAATGGTACTGTGTTTAACTATCGAGTTAGCGTAAATAACACAGTAAATGAAGCGGTAGATCCATATGTACGCGCTACAACTGTCAATGGATTACGTGGAGTCATCGTAAATTTGGATGCCACAGATCCAAAGGGTTGGGGTTCTTCAAAACCGAAATTTAGTGGCAAGCCAACCGATGCCATCATCTACGAACTACACGTTCGAGACCTTTCAATAGATGCTTCTAGTGGTACTCCCGCAAAAAATAAAGGTAAGTTCTTAGCTCTTGCAGATTTGAACACAAGCAATAAGGGAGTAAAAACTGGTGTCGCTGCGATCAAGGATCTCGGTGTAACACACGTTGAATTGCTGCCGATATTTGATTTTGCAACTGTTAATGAAAATCTTCCAACATTTAACTGGGGTTACGATCCTCAAAATTACAATGTTCCCGAAGGTTCATATAGCTCTGATCCCACCAAGCCAACTGCTCGAATCACTGAGCTAAAGAGTGCGATCATGGGATTGCACAAGGCTGGACTTCGCGTAAATATGGATGTGGTTTATAACCATGTTTCAAACGCAAATACATTTAGTCAAAACTTAATTGTTCCAGGGTATTTCTTCCGTAGAGATGACAATGGAAACTTAACTAGTGGTAGCGGCTGTGGCAACGACGTTGCATCTGAGCGACCAATGGTTCGTAAATTCATTGTTGATTCAGTTAAATACTGGACAACTGAGTACAACTTGGATGGATTCCGTTTTGACTTAATGGGATTAATGGATATCCAAACTATTAATGAAATTACAGCTGCACTCAAGAAAATTGATCCAACTATTCTCGTTATTGGAGAAGGTTGGAACATGGGAACTCTGCCTGCAGATAAGCGAGCAAACCAACTCAACATTGATAAGTTGCCTGGAGTTGCACACTTTAATGATCAAATTCGTGATGGAATCAAGGGTTCTGTTTTTGATTCCGCCGACACCGGTTTTGCCACAGGAAAGTTCACTGCAAAAATGAATGTTCTTGCAGGTATCGTTGGTAATACTGATTACTCCACCGAGATAATGACAAAGTGGACAACAACAGCACCAGGTCAATCTGTAAACTATGTGGAATCACACGACAACATGACTTTGGTAGACAAAATTACTGCCAGCGTTAAGGATGCAAAGCCAGCTGAAATCGCACAATTGAGCCGTCTGGCTTCATCAATTCCATTCCTGGCTCAGGGAATGCCATTTATGCAAGCAGGACAAGAATTTCTGCGATCAAAGGGTGGGGATTCAAATAGCTATAAATCTAGCGACCTTGTAAATTCCTTAAAGTGGAGCACTCAGTCAACACATGCTTCAACTGTTAAGTACTTCAAGGGGTTAATCGCTTTGCGTAAGGCGCATCCTGCCTTCCGTATGGAAACCACAGATCAGGTAAGAAAAAACCTGAAGTTCTTAACTTCACCAGAAGGAACTATCGCTTACTCAATTAATGGCAGTGCAGTGAAAGACACTGCAGCAACATTGGTTGTTGTGCACAATGCAAACACGACTAAGCAAACAATTACTTTGCCGAAATCTGGAAATTGGTCGGTTCTAGTTGAATCTGGAATCGCTGGAACTTCGGTTATTCGCAAACTAACTGGTAGCTCGGTTGTCGTTGAAGCGCAATCAACTCTGGTAATTACTCAGTAAAGAATTTAGCCAGCAGAACCTGAACCTGAAGGTCCAGCCTTGCGCTGAACCTGAGGAGCTCCACCGCTGCGTTGTCCGCCACGGATCTTTGATCCTGATTCAGAATGATTTTGCGTACCTGGTGCACCTGGCTTGTTCTTTTTTGCTTCAAGGGCGGCAAGCATTCGTGCCTTCATGTCATCATTTTTATCGGCCATGAGTTAAGTCTACCGCCTAACCAACTAAGAGCTTGACTCTTTATATTCGCGCAAACGTTCTAAGACTTCTGATTCACGATAGCGACGATGACCGCCTAATGTGCGAATAGCTGTCAGCTTTCCAGCCTTTGCCCAGCGTGTAACAGTCTTTGGGTTTACATGAAATCGTTGTGCAACCTCTTTCGGGGTCAATAGAACTTCGGCATCAGGGATGCGATTGTTCATAGTGACTCCTTTATTGTGCGCTGTGTCCGATTTAGCCTGTATTGGGGTGAAGTATTACCCGTATCTGAGCATCAAGCAATACTTAGGAGGATTGTTCGAAGGCCTGAACTAAGCGCCAACGGGACATTAAACGTTGATATCCAACCCCAGCCGCCATGCCATCAGCGGTAGCAAGGCCAGCAACTGAACTAGTTACATCCTCAATTGATGTGTCTGCATCTAATCCAATTTCACCTGAATCGCGTAACGCTTTATCCATGTAATTAGCTAAACCGCCGTAATCAAGTTCTACTAATGATTGTGGGTGGAACATTTCTAGCCACGCTAAAAGATTTTCAAGTTCTTGTTCGACCGGACCATCACCAAAAGCGCTAAGCACCGCATCATGTGCGCTGTCACATCGTTGTTTTGCATTAGCAATTGTTGTATGCGAAACACAAAATTTGCCAAATTGATTATCCCCGCGGACTCTTTCGTCGGGTGAAAACAAAATAAACCAACGAGGCGGAATTATCCACGTTTCATTAAGAATGTGCGGAACTTTGTCATCCAATAAATCAACACCTGCAGTTATTACTTCTTCCATTGCAGATGAAACAAAGAATGGAACAACAGTGCTTGGCAAAGAATCTTTGAAATTATCTAACGCCGCCCAACAGCGAGTTGCAGTTGCCCAAGGTGACAGATAACGAATCCCATTGCGATCTAAAACATGAACTCCATCGGGTCGACCAGCTGGTGGCTCGGGTTGAACAACTCGATGTAGCGCTAATTCTTCTTCGCGATTAAAACTTGTTTCATCGCTTTCTAAATTTTGCCAGCGCAAACGATCCGCTGGATCAAATGCAGAAAGTGGTTCGTAGATACGAAGTGAAGCGACGTACGGTGTTGCTCTCACGCACGTGGAATGTAATTGCCCTCAGCAAAAGGATCATCGTCATCCTTACGTGAAGTGTTATCGACTTCGCCATGAAGTTCTTTGGCAAGACGATCAAGATCCATATCTTGCGCGTTATATTTCAAATCACGTGCAACTTTGGTTTGCTTTGCTTTTGCGCGGCCGCGACCCATGGGCGACCTCCTTCACTAATTGCTGTGCGTCAGGGAGGTAGGTTATCGCGCTTGGTAGGAACCTTCCAAAGTTGAGCGTGGATCAGAGCCTTTACGCTCAGTTACAACCCCGGCAACCCACGCTTTCATCCCCCGAGCGGCTAAAGATCGCAGGGTCAGATCGGCAACAGCTGGATCAACAAACGCACTCATTCCGATGCCGCAGTTCCAGGTGCGCTCCATATCGGCCTGTGGGACTCCGCCCATCTTTGCCATGAACTCCATTTCAACAGGCAACGCCCATGTTGAACGATCATAAGTAGCTGTTAAATGTTCTGGAATCACTCGTGCAGTGTTTTCTGCAATTCCTCCACCTGTAATGTGTGAAAAAGCATGCAAGTGTTCTGGCATTGATTTAATCAACGCTAAACAATCGAGTGTATAAATCTCAGTAGGCTTTAGAAAAACTTCACCCGATGTCATTCCGTATTCACTGACGTTTGCTTGCAGACTTAATCCAGCGGTCTTAATAATGTGGCGAACAAGTGAGAATCCATTTGCGTGAAATCCGCTTGCGGGCATGCCAATAATCACATCGCCAGCCTTAACGCGATGTGCGCCTAATTGACGATCTGCATCAACAACTCCAGTTGCAGCACCGGCAATATCAAACTCATCATCTGCCAATAATCCAGGATGCTCGGCAGTTTCGCCACCGATCAAAGCGGTGTTTGCTTTTGCACAGCCTCGTGCGATGCCGGCAACAATGTCAGCAATATTTTCTGGAATAACTTTACCGACGGCAATGTAATCAGTCATAAACAAAGGTTCTGCGCCGCATACGACTAAGTCATCAACAACCATGGCAACTAAATCCTCGCCAATCGTGTCGTACTTACCAAGCGCGCGAGCGATTTCGGTTTTTGTGCCAACGCCATCAGTTGATGTTGCAAGCAAAGGTTGCTTCATACTCTTCAACTTACTTGCATCAAATAATCCAGCAAAGCCTCCGATGCTGCCTATTACTTCAGGACGAGATGCCTTGGCTATTGAAGCCTTCATTAATTCGACCGCGCGATCTCCTGCATCGATATCGACGCCTGCATCTTTATAGGTAGACATTAGTTACCGTTCACTTCCGTGATCTCTAGGCGCAGTTTTCCTTCAGACATGTCTTCTGGGATGCGAATTGGGTATTCACCAGTAAAGCAGGCAGAACACAGGCGGTCAGAAGCCACCTGGGTCGCTGAAATTAGACCCTCCAAAGAAACATATCCCAGAGAATCAGCACCGATCGATCGGCGAATTTCTTCGACCTCTAACCCATTTGCTATTAATTCTGCGCGGGTTGCAAAATCGATACCGTAATAACAAGGCCACTTAACAGGCGGTGATGAAATGCGCACATGAATTTCGCGTGCCCCAGCCTCACGCAACATACGAACAATTGCACGCTGTGTGTTTCCACGAACAATTGAATCATCGACAACAACAATGCGCTTACCTTCAATAATTTCGCGTAGTGGGTTTAATTTTAGTCGAATTCCAAGCTGGCGAATTGTCTGTGAAGGTTGAATAAAGGTACGACCGACGTATGAGTTCTTTACCAGACCCAAACCAAATGGGATCCCTGACTCTTTTGCATATCCAATCGCAGCTGGTGTTCCAGATTCTGGAACTGGGATTACCAAATCGGCTTCGACCGGAGCTTCTTTTGCTAGTTGTGCACCGATTGCAACACGTGTTTTGTGGATTCCACTGCCAGCGATTGTTGTATCTGGACGTGCAAGATAAACATATTCAAATAAGCAACCCTTGGGTTGTGCCTCGGCCCACCGTTGTGAACGAACACCATTTGAATCAATTGCAATAAATTCGCCAGGTTCGATCTCGCGCACAAAAGCTGCACCGACAATATCTAGTCCGGCACTTTCGGATGCAACTACCCAGCCAGTTTCTAGCTTGCCAAGTACTAATGGGCGAACGCCATGTCGGTCTCGCGTTGCATACAAGGTGTGTTCATCCATGAAAACAAGTGAGAATGCACCTTCTAGTTGTGGTAACACGGCAAGCGCGCTGGCTTCAACATTTTTTTCATCTTGCAATGCAATTAGGGCGGACATTATTTCTGTATCTGTTGTTATGCCACTCATGCTTGTTGCTGATCCTTCAAGCTTTTGCACTAGTTCGGCTAAATCCCCCGTGTTTGTCAGGTTGCCGTTATGAGCTAAAGCCAGTGTTCCATACTTAGTTGGGCGCAATGTCGGCTGTGCGTTAACCCAGGTGCTTGATCCAGTCGTGCTGTATCGACAGTGACCAATAGCAAGGTTGCCTTTAAGAGTTGCAAGATCGCCTTCGGTAAATACCTGCGAAACAAGACCCATATCTTTGAAGATAAGAATTCTTTCGCCATCACTTGTTGCGATTCCAGCAGATTCGGTTCCGCGATGTTGCAAGGCATACAAACCATAAAAACTTAACTTTGCAACCTCTTCACCAGGTGCCCATACTCCAAAGACACCGCAGGCATCTTGCGGGCCTTTGTCTTCACCTAAAACATTGTGATTGAGCAAACCATCAGGGCGTCTCATAGATCAGATCCTAACGGTAGGTAATCGGTTAAATCAGCCCGGACACCGGATGCGGCAATAGCTCCGCTGTTCATGGCATCAGACCAACTCAATTTTCCAGAAGCTAAGGCAAGCCAGGTATCTGCATTCATTTCGATTGTATTTGGTGGAGTGCCACGAGTGTGTGTCGGGCCATCCCCGCATTGCACAGCTGCGTATGGAGGAATACGAACTTCGATTGCACGACCAGGTGCCTTTGCAGTCAAAAGCGCAAGAGTGCTCTTAACCTGCTCCAGAATCTGTTGGTCGCGCATATCAATCACCCGAACAGCCGTGGAAATGTAGAAGTGTGCGCAGTTGAAAGTTCGGCTAAAGAAATAAGCGCATCATTGATTACCAATGAATCTCCCCCAGTTGTTCCAAGCTTTGTTATTGAAATAGTATTTTTTATCGCTAATCCTTCTAACTTTGAAGTATGGGCTGGATCAATCGCGACTATTACTCGGCCAGGTGTTTCGCTGATAAGACCGACACCTGGATTTGCTAGTGAAATTGTTGCACCGACTTTATGACGCAAAACCATTTCCGTTAATCCGGCAGATAATCCACCTTGGCTTAGATCATGGGCTGCAGCAAAGAAGGAATTACCTTCTAGAAGTAGCTCGATAAGGCGCATTTCACGCTGTAAATCAGCAGCTGGCGATTGTCCTACGCGCTGGTTGTGCAAGAAAGCCCATTCACTGCCTGCTAAATCTTCGTGAGTTTCTCCTAATTGATACAGATCTAATCCCGCTTCAGAAAAACTCATAGGTGTGCGGGTACGAACATCTTGGATAACACCAAGCACGCCAATGACAGGTGTTGGCAAAATCGCAACTGATCCTGTCTGGTTATAGAAGGAAACATTTCCACCCGTTACTGGAAGTCCCATTTCTAAACAGCCATCTGCAAGTCCTCTAACAGATTCAGCAAACTGCCACATAACACCTGGATCTTCGGGAGAACCAAAGTTTAGACAGTTGGTGACAGCAAGTGGCCTAGCACCAGCTGTTGCAATATTTCTCGCAGCTTCAGCCAACGCCAACTTTGCACCTTGATATGGGTTTAAATATGACCAGTTTGCATTTGCATCAGTTGAGATTGCAACACCTAAGTGCGTTGTCTCATCAATACGAACCATTCCTGAATCATCAGGCTGGGATTGAATTGTATTTCCCTGCACATACTTGTCATATTGCGAAGTAACCCAAGATTTATCTGCAAGATTAGGTGCAGCTGCTAACTTCAAAACCGCTGCTTTGATTTCTGCAACTGTAACAGGAATAGGTACATTTACCCTTTGGCCATTTACTTTATCGATATATGCCGGTTGGGCCAGTGGGCGGTTATAAACAGGACCATCATGGGCCACGGTGCGTGGTGGAACATCAACAATTAACTCACCATTCCAGGTGATTTCAAGATGATTTCCATCTGTAACTTCGCCAATTACTGTGACAGTTACATCCCATTTCTTACAGATTTCTAAGAATCGATCGATTTTGCTTGGTTCCACAATTGCGCACATGCGCTCTTGAGATTCAGACATCAAGATCTCTTCAGGGGAAAGGGATGGATCGCGCAGCGGAACCTTGTCCAACTGCACTTTCATGCCACCTGAACCACCTGAAGCCAGCTCGCTTGTGGCACAGGATAAGCCTGCCCCGCCAAGGTCTTGGATGCCAACAACTAGATCTTCAGCAAAGATTTCTAGCGAACATTCAATCAAAACCTTTTCAACAAATGGATCGCCTACTTGGACGCTTGGACGCTTGGTTGATCCGCCAGCACCAAAAGTTTCTGAGGCAAGTACTGATACCCCACCAATTCCATCGCCACCTGTCTTTGCACCATACAACACAACTAAATTGCCTGCACCTGCTGCCTTTGCCAACTTAATATCGCTGTGTTTCATTACGCCAACGCACAAAGCATTAACAAGTGGATTACCGGCATATGTTTCATCAAATGTGACTTCTCCGCCAATATTTGGAAGTCCTAAGCAGTTTCCATACCCACCAACACCAGCAATAATTCCTGGCAATACGCGACGCGTATCAGGTGCATCTGCTGGACCAAAGCGCAAAGGATCCATAACTGCAATCGGGCGAGCACCCATTGTCAAAATGTCACGGACAATTCCACCAACACCTGTAGCAGCCCCTTGATATGGCTCGATAAATGATGGGTGGTTGTGTGATTCAATTTTGAAAGTTACGGCATATCCCTGGCCTACATCTACAACACCAGCATTTTCACCAATACCAACTAAGAGTGCATCAGACTTTGGAGCTTTTTCGCCAAACTGTTTTAAATGAACCTTTGATGATTTATAGGAACAGTGCTCAGACCACATCACTGAATACATAGCTAGCTCAGATGATGTTGGACGTCGACCAAGAATTTCTTTAATGCGTGCGTATTCATCTACCTTTAAACCAAGTTCGGCAAATGGTTGTGAATTATCAGGTGTCGACTGTGCAATTGCGACTGTATCTAAGGCCATTACTTCACCATCGCATTCAAGATCGAAGTAAAGAAGCCAAGACCTTGTGCAGATGGCCCAGTTAATTCATTAATCGCATGTTCGGGGTGCGGCATTAGACCTACGACATTGCCTTTGGCATTACTTACTCCAGCGATCAAATTGCGTGACCCGTTGGGGTTTTCACCTACATAACGGGCAATAACACGGCCTTCACCTTCGAGCATTGCAAGAGTTTGATCATCACACTGAAAAGAGCCTTCACCATTCTTTAGTGGAATAACGATGTGCTCACCTTGTTTAAAGGAGCTTGTCCACGCCGTTGTATTGTTAACAATTTCAATCTCTTGGTCACGGCACAGAAAATGAAGATCGGAGTTGCGGGTTAACGCACCTGGCAACAAATGAGATTCACACAGAACTTGGAAGCCATTACAAATTCCAAGGACTGGCATTCCTTTAGTGGCTGCTTCAATGACAAGTTGCATAACTGGTGCAAAACGTGAAATTGCACCACACCGTAAATAATCACCATAAGAAAATCCACCTGGCAGAATTACAGCATCAACGCTTTTTAAATCTGCGTCGCCATGCCACAGCGAAACCGCTTCTGCTCCACCAACTGCTACTGCGCGAGCAGCATCACGGTCATCCAGAGTTCCTGGAAATGTAATTACTCCAACGCGCATTACTTCTCAACTCTTACGACAAAGTTTTCAATCACTGGGTTAGATAGCAATACTTCTGCAGCTTTTTCTACCTCAGCTAACTGGGCAGGTGTCGGTTCGCCATCAATTTCTATTTCAAATCGTTTTCCTTGGCGGACAGATGTAGCAAAGGTAAACCCAAGTCGTGGCAACGCAGCAGCAACCGCGTTTCCCTGAGGATCAAGAATCTCGGGCTTTAACATCACATCAACCACGATCTTTGCCATTTACGTTTCTCCCTGTTAGAACTTGCTGCCGGTAATTCGGAAAAATGCTTCTTCGTATCGCTGTGCTGTCTTTTCTACGATCTCACGAGGTAGTTCAGGGGGTGGGCTATTTCTATCCCATCCGCTTGATACTAGGTAGTCACGTAAAAACTGTTTGTCATACGAAGGTTGAACTCCGCCTGGCTTCCAGGTTGAAGCCTCCCAAAACCGTGAAGAATCAGGGGTTAGCGCCTCATCCCCCAGCAGAATCTGCCCTTTATCGTTGCGGCCGAATTCAAACTTTGTATCTGCCACGATGATCCCGCGGCTTGCTGCAAACTCTGCCGCCGTTTTGTACAAGGCAATTGTTAGCTCGCGAAGTTGGGCGGCCTCATCTGCTCCAACAATTTTTGCTGCACCGTCAAAATCAATGTTTATATCATGATCGCCAATTTCTGCTTTTGTGGCTGGAGTAAAAATTTCAGCTGGAAGTTTAGATCCATCAAGCAAGCCATCCGGTAACTTATTTCCGCAAACCATCGCGTTGTTCTGGTACTCGCTCCAACCACTGCCTGTTAGATATCCGCGAGCTACGCATTCAATTTCAAACATAGTTAGCGGTTGCACGATAATCGCGCGATCTTCAACGGCAGCAGGAACATCGGTGGAAACAATATGGTTGCCGACAATGTCTTCCAGTAGTTCAAACCAAAATAGCGATAGTTGAGTAAGCACTTCGCCTTTTCCAGGGATAACAGTTGGCATTACCCAGTCATATGCCGAAATTCGATCTGATGCAACTAACAATATTTCATTGTTATCATTTGTATAAAGATCTCGTACTTTTCCGGTGCGCAGATGTTTCCACCCAGTTATTTCAGGCGCTGGCGGTGGGCCAGCTAGGCCAAAGCCGCTCACCGAATAGAGCCGGGCTTGTACTGCGCTGCGGCAGGGTGCGCGGATGTAATCGCACCGATGCGACTAACAACTCGAGCTACTTGTTGGCGAGCTTCGCCAGTAAATTCGATGGGATCACTAATTAGAGCAGTTAGTGCTGCACTATCAAGTGGAAGACGATCATCTGCTGCGAGATCATCAAGAAGTGTGTTCTTCTTTCCTTCGCGCATTCCAAGAGCTGCCTTTACAGCGTGCTCTTTAATAACTTCATGTGCAACTTCGCGACCTACGCCTGCCTTAACAGCGGCCATCAGGATCTTTGTTGTGGCCAAAAACGGCAAATAACGCTCTAATTCAGCGCTAATTACCGCTGGGAAAGCACCGAATTCATCAAGGACTGTAAGCATTGTTTCGAGCAATCCATCTATTGCATAGAAAGCATCAGGCAATGCAACACGGCGAACCACGCTGCATGAGACATCGCCTTCATTCCATTGATCACCAGAAAGTTCGCCAACCATTGCTGCGTACCCACGTAAAACAACTGAAAGTCCGTTTACTCGCTCACATGAACGTGTGTTCATTTTGTGAGGCATCGCGCTGCTACCTACTTGGCCAGCTTTAAAGCCTTCTGTAACAAGTTCGGCACCAGCCATCAACCGAATAGATGTAGCAAGAGATGATGGTGATGCTGCAAGCTGAACAAGTGTTGTCACAACATCATAATCAAAAGAGCGTGGATAAATTTGACCAGTTGAATCTAAAATATTGTTGAAGCCAAGTTCTTTGGCAATTGCACCTTCTAATTTAAAGTGCGCATCTGTTGAACCAAGAAGATCAATTGAATCTTGCGCTGTTCCGACCGGACCCTTAATTCCTCGCATTGGATAGCGAGCTTGCAAAGCAGTTAGTCGTTCATAGGCAAACAACAACTCTTCGGCAGCGGACGCGAAACGCTTTCCTAAAGTTGTGATTTGTGCGGGCACATTATGTGAACGCCCAGCAATTGGTTGATCTGCATACAGTGCCGAACGCTCTGCCAGACGAGCAAGAAGTGTTACAACTTTGTCATGAACAATTTCTAGACCATTTCGAATTTGCAGCGCTTCAATGTTTTCAGTTAAATCACGGCTGGTCATGCCTGCATGAATAGCTTCATGGCCTGCAAGTGCGTTGAACTCTTCAATGCGTGCTTTTACATCGTGACGTATCTGCTTTTCGCGGGCATCGATTGCTGCAAGATCCACCCGTGTAATTACATTTTCGTAATCTGTAATTACATCCTTAGATATTGCATGGCCCAACGTTGATTGAGCGCGCATGACGGCAACCCACAGCTTGCGTTCGGCGATGATTTTGGCCTCTGGCGCGAAGATTTCGCGCATCGCAGCTGATGCATATCGGCTAGCAAGCAGGCTCATTGGTGAATTATCTGTCATTTAATTGCCCTTCTCTGCCACCGACGCATTAAGCGCGATGTCTGTGCGAAAGAAAGATCCAGAAAGGCAGATTTGGCTAATTGCGCGGTAGGCCAGGTTTCGGGCTTCAGTCAGATCTTCGCCAATTCCTGTAACTGTTAGAACTCGACCACCTGATGCAACAACACCCTGGTCGCTGTGTGATGTTCCGGCGTGACAAATCTGGACATTTTTAATGTCAGAAAATCCTGTAATTACTCCACCGCTCTTTGGCGCCACTGGATAACCTTCGGCAGCTAAAACAACAGTGACCGCCGAATCATTCCGCCAATCCAAAGTTGTGTCATTTAGATTTCCAGTTGCAGCGTTGTACAACAAAGTCGCAAGCGGTGTCTTTAGTAATGGAATTAAAACTTGAGTTTCTGGATCACCGAAGCGGGCATTGAATTCAATAACCCGAGTTCCGTGATCGGTGAGTGCAAGACCTGCATATAACAAACCAACAAATGGTGTTCCACGCGCAGCCATTTCGGCAATCATCGGAGCCAAAACTTGTTTGTAGGTATCTTCAATAATGTCTGACGGCGCCCATGGCAGTGGAGAGTACGCACCCATACCACCGGTGTTTGGACCTTCATCACCATCATAAGCGCGCTTGAAATCTTGCGCTGGTTGCATTGGCACAATTGTTGTTCCATCACTTATTCCAAAGAGTGAAACCTCTGGACCATTCAAGTACTCTTCAATAACAACTCGTTTACAGGCTAATGCATGATCTAAAGCTGCTTGACGATCGTTGGTAACAACAACACCTTTACCTGCAGCAAGGCCGTCATCTTTTACAACATACGGAGCACCAAATGCATCTAATGCAATTTCAATTTCTTCTGGTGTTGTGCAGGTAAAACTATGTGCAGTTGGAACACCAGCATCCCGCATTACTTCCTTAGCAAAGTTCTTTGAACCCTCTAACTGAGCTGCTGCTTTAGATGGGCCAAAGACAGCGATATTGGCTGCTCGCAGAATGTCTGCAACACCATTTACTAAAGGAAGTTCAGGACCTATGACAACTAGATCAATACTTAAGCGCTGAGCTAAATCAAGAATCGCCTGATTGTCTGCAATAACAAGAGGATGACATTGCGCAAATTGTGCGATGCCTGGGTTACCTGGTGCAACATGTAGTTCGGTACATGCTGGATCTGCTTGCAGTCCTGCTCCTAGTGCGTGTTCGCGTCCGCCGCTTCCGACTAGGAGGATTTTCATTCTTAGATGAAATCCTTTACGACAAT
>DAISII010000007.1:11816-15765 GCA_036822115.1 Candidatus Planktophila sp. | reverse complement strand
TATCTAGACTTTGTTCTTAGATTAATTTTGTTAGTTGGACTGGCCTTTGAACTTCCAATATTCCTGCTTACTTTTAACCTAATTGGATTTATGCGTGGAAAAACTATTCTTAAACCTTGGCGTGCTTGGGTCTTTGGGATTTTTCTCGTAGTCGCCGCCTTTTCCCCAACGGCCGATCCACTCAGCATGATTTTGTTATCAGCACCTTTGATTGTCCTTTACTTCATGGCCGGTGGAATCGCAGTCCTAGTGGACAAACGACGCGATAAGAAACAACTCTCAATCGAAACTGGCTCGATGGCGATTGAGGCACCAACAACTATTCAGGATTAGCCGGTAGGGTCAGCGCATGTGGGCGCTAGTCATTAATCCTGTCTCTGGTCAGGGAAAAGGAACCACTGTAGGCACCTATGTCGCGGGTTATTTGAATCAAAACAAGATCAGCTTCACGATTGTCACCGGAAATTCATCGATCGCTTTAGGTGACCACCTGCGCACCTTCATCACCAAATATCCAGAGTGTGAAGGAATCATCGCCGTTGGAGGCGATGGTCTGATGCATCTTGTCGCGCAAATAACTGTTCCCGCTCAAATTCCATTCACAATTATTCCGGCTGGCACAGGAAATGATTTTGTCCGAACATTGGGCTGGAGTTTGGATTCACTCGATGAACAATTGTTATCGGTAACAACAACTAAGCCATCTTCGATAGATCTTGGACTGGTGGACGGTGAATGGTTCGGAGCGATTTTATCGACGGGATTTGACTCGATTGTTAATGAAAAAGCCAACTCAATGCAGTGGCCTAAAGGGCCTATGAAGTACAACGCCGCTATAGCTTTTGAGCTACCTCGTTTTCAGCCACGCCATTATGAGATCACCTTGGATGATCGCACCATATCAACAGAGGCGATGCTCATTGCCGTCGCTAATGGCAGGTCATATGGGGGAGGAATGCTCGTCTGCCCACATGCAAATATAAATGATGGTCTATTCGATGTGATGGTCTTGCATCCGATTTCTAAAATTGAGTTCATGAAAGTTTTTCCTAGAGTCTTTGCTGGTACGCACATTTCACATCCAGCCGTAGAAATTGTCCGCTCCAAAACAGTAAGTATCGAATCAAAGGCAGTGGCATACGCCGACGGTGAACGCATTGGTCAGCTTCCGGTGTCAGCTGAATGCATTCATGATGCAGCGCAAACGTGGGTCGCATGACAACCCCGGCAGAGCGTTATGCCGCGGCCAAATTGCGTGGTCAACATCCAATCACGACCGATTTTTTGCTGACCTTTGAATTTGAGTTTGATCCCTTTCAGGTTGCTGCATGTCATGCTGTCGAAGAGGGAAAAGGCGTATTGGTAGCCGCACCCACTGGAGCTGGCAAAACAGTTGTCGGCGAATTCGCTGCGTACTACGCATTGCAGGCCGAAAAGAAATGTTTTTACACAACACCGATAAAGGCGCTGTCTAATCAAAAGTACTCAGAATTTGTTGCAAAATTTGGTGAAGATCGCGTTGGTTTGCTTACGGGCGACACCAGCATTAATGGCGAAGCGGACATTCTTGTCATGACGACAGAAGTTCTGCGCAATATGTTGTATGCCGGATCAAACACACTGACCAACTTAGGGTGCGTGGTGATGGATGAAGTCCATTACCTTGCCGATAAATTCAGGGGAGCTGTATGGGAAGAAGTTTTGATTCACTTGATGGAGAGTGTGCAAGTTATCTCCCTTTCTGCAACCGTTTCTAACGCTGAGGAATTCGGTGAATGGCTTGGGGAAGTTCGAGGAGAAACAGAAGTAATTGTTAGTGAAATTCGTCCAATTCCGCTTTTTCAGCATGTTTTGATTGGTCATCGCTTGCTGGACCTCTTTGATGCACCAGGGCGAATCAACCCCGAAGTATTGAATCGTGAACGCGAGATGACACGACGTGCATCACTTGGCAGAAATCGCAGAGGTCGTTTCGCCGAACCTAGTGATCGAATGTCGCGAGCAGACATTATTGAAAAATTGCAGGGTGAGAGTTTGTTGCCGGCGATTACCTTTATTTTTTCCCGAATAGGGTGCGACGCCGCCGTAAAACAATGCCTGCAGGCAGGTTTGCGTCTGACTTCTCCCGAAGAACGTGAAGAGATTAAGCGCACCGCACTGCGCTATACCCAGAATATTGCCGAAGAAGATTTAGAGGTTTTAAATTTCAAAGAGTGGTTAACAGCGTTGGAGCGCGGCATTGCAGCCCATCATGCGGGCTTGCTGCCCAGTTTCAAGGGCGCTGTAGAAGATCTGTTTCAACGAGGCCTGGTCAAAGCGGTTTTTGCTACCGAAACATTGGCACTTGGTATCAACATGCCAGCTCGTACTGTGGTGCTAGAAAAATTAGTGAAGTTCAATGGCGAGGCGCATGTTCCAATAACTCCGGGGGAGTACACCCAATTGACGGGACGCGCTGGTCGTCGTGGAATCGATATTGAAGGCAACGCAGTTATTCAGTGGTCACCTACCGTAGATTCAGCATCCGCTGCAGGATTGGCATCCACGCGAACATATCCTTTACGTTCATCTTTCTCTCCTTCCTACAACATGTCTATCAATTTGATTTCGCAGTTTGGACGTGAGCGAGCTCGTCGTTCACTTGAATCCTCTTTCGCACAGTTTCAAGCTGACCGAGCGGTAGTTGGATTAGCACGTCAAATTAGAAAGAACGAAGCGGCTATAGAAGAATTAATGCGGGATTCAGCATGTCATCTAGGAGATTTTTCAGAGTATGCGCGTTTGCGTCGTTCGATTAAAGAGGTGGAAGTTTTACTCAGTCGACGAGATCAACGCAAAACATTTGATAATAGACAACGCGGACATATGGAAGGTGAGTTATCAGATTTGCGAAAAGCGATGAAGAAACATCCTTCTCACGGCTGTGCTGAGCGAGAAGATCACGCTCGACTTGCTGAACGCGCTGGGCGTTTGACCCGCGAAAATGACGGACTAACAATTAGAGTTGAAAGCAGAACGCATGTAATTGCAAAAACTTTCGATCAAATTTGTCGCGTTCTGGACCATCTGCAGTACATCGAAGGAGAGAAACCAACTGCACAAGGAAAGATCTTGACCAAAATTTACGCCGAATCTGATCTGTTGCTGACCGAATCTATACGACGAGGTTTGTTAGATGAGCTCAATGCAACGGAGCTTTTATCAGTTGTATCGTGCATGATCTTTGAATCACGATCAGCAGAGAACTTAGCTCCGAAAATGCCAAGCCAAAAGGTTCAATCGACAATAACTGAGATTATTTCGCTGTGGGCAGCGTTAGAGGAGATTGAAAGTAAATTCGGCGTAAAAACTCAACGTGAACCAGATGCAGGTTTCTGTTTCATTTCGTACAAATGGGCGAGTGGAAATTCACTTAACACCGTTTTAAAGGGGACCGACATGTCTGTCGGCGATTTTGTCCGTTCGACAAAGCAGTTGATTGATTTACTAAATCAAATCGCAGGTGCGAGCGATAGATTGCGTCCAATCTGCAAAGATGCCGTCAAGCGCATCGATAGAGGTGTGGTTGCTTACCTAATGGGGGAAATATGACATTGATGCTGTTGGACAGCGCCTCCCTTTGGTACCGGGCTTATTACGGAATGCCAGACACGCTTTTGGCACCAGATGGAACGTCAGTAAATGCGATCCGTGGATACATTGATATGGCTGCCCGATTGATGAATGTTTACAAACCAAACCGTTTAGTTGCCTGTCTTGACGGAGATTGGCGTCCTAGTTGGCGTGTAGATATTTTTCCAGCGTACAAAGCTAATCGACTTGAAGAAGAGGGAGAAGAGGAAGAAGAACCAGAAACACTTACTCCACAAATCCCAATCCTTTTAGATTTACTTGATTTATTTGGAATTCCTGTAGTTGGAGTCGATGATTACGAAGCCGATGATGTCAT
>DAISII010000007.1:2551-11806 GCA_036822115.1 Candidatus Planktophila sp. | reverse complement strand
CATATGCGGAAATAGAAAAAGGACCAATTCGAATTGTTACTGGTGATCGTGATTTGTTCCAAATGGTCGATGATAAACGCGATATCAAAGTTGTGTATTTGGCAAAAGGAATATCCCAACACGATTTGGTAGACATCAAGTACGTTGCAGACAAGTACGCGATACCGGGTGATCGCTATGACTTATTTGCCATGTTTAGAGGGGATCCATCTGATGGTTTGCCAGGAGTTAAAGGGATTGGCGAAAAGGGGGCTGCGGTTATTGCTAACCAATTCGCCACGGTTGAAGAAGCGTTAGCGGGTGCACATGCTGCACATGATTCTTTGCCACCAGCTCTTGCCAAGAAGATCATTGCGGGCGCTGATTATTTGAAGATCGCACCGAAGTTAGTTCGGGTGGCCCGTGATGCTCCACTGCCAAAGGTTGATCTCTCAATTCCTAAAGCTCCAAAGGATCTGTCCGAGATTTATCAGTTCAAAGAACGTTACGCATTAGGTGCAAGCGTTGATCGTTTGATCAGTGCACTTGGTTGGTGAATCCATGTTGGTGAATCCATGTTGGTAAATCAGTGTTGATAAATATTGTGCTCTCTTGTCTGGCCGGAGTTGTATTAAGCGGAGCTTTTGAGCCGGTAGGCAAGTGGTGGCTCGCACCGATTGCTCTTCTCGTTCACATGTATGCGATAAAAAGAACAGAACGCAAGGCGCTGTCTGCATTCCTTTTTGCTTTTACATTTAATGCTGTATTACTCCACTGGACAAGTACGTATGTTGGGTCAACTCCATGGATCATCTTGTCTTTTGGTTTATCTCTGCTGTATTTGCCGTTGGCACTGGTCGGGCGATGGGGGATAGCTGCTTATCCTTTGATATTTGTTGTACTTGAAGAAGTCAGAAATAGATTTCCATTCGGGGGATTTGGTTGGGCAAGAGTTGCATACTCTCAAGCCGATGCACCGTATGCTGCAATAGCATCTCGTGGGGGAGCCATATCCCTATCGGCAATCACAGTACTGATTGCCGGATTCGTTCACTTCACGATTAATAAGAAAGTTTATTTACTCATCCTTGTTCCTTTACTAGCTCTTCTAATTCCGAACAACATCGCTACCGTCAATCAAACATCTGTTCTAATGATTCAGGGAAATGTTCCAGAATTAGGTTTAGATTTTAATGCAAGGGCTAAAGAGGTTTTTAAGAATCATGTCAATCAAACCAAAATTGCATTGGCAGAGAAAAGGGAAGTCGACTTTATTGTGTGGCCGGAAAATGCGGTCGATGTAGATCCTTATACAAATATGGATATATACGAGCAATTAGAGTCATTTGATAAACCATTGATCATTGGCGCGATCATCGGAAAAGGCGAAAAACTATTTAATACTTCAATATTGTGGGGCGAAAAGACCCAGGATGTCTATTTTAAGCAGCATCTAACTCCTTTTGGTGAATACATCCCATTGCGTTCCTTAGCCAAAAAAATCTCACCTTTGGTCAATCAAGTAAGTGATTTTTCACCTGGTAACGGGCAGAAAATCTTCACAATCGGACAAGCAAGAGTCGCACCCGTAATCTGTTTTGAGTTAATTGATGATCAAATCCTTTCCGAGGCCGCTAAAGGCTCCAACATCTTGGTCGTCCAAACTAACAGTGCAACCTTTGGAACATCTGCAGAAAGTGCCCAACAATTGTCGATAACTAGAATTCGAGCAATTGAACATTCCAGAAATGTTGTTTCTGTCTCGACAACTGGAATTTCTGCGGTCATTGATTTCAATGGAAAAGTATTGAATCAAACGTCTATGGGAACAGCCGAACATGTATTTGCAGATGTTGGACTCATAGAACAGAGTTCACCGCGGGATCGTTATGGGGATTGGGCTGGCGTTTTCACACTTATATGGCTGCTAGTGGGCGCTCGTCGAGCGTATGAATTACGCCGATAAGTTACATTATGTAAAGTAGGATTAATCCTTTTAAGCGTGGATCCAGCCCCTCTGCTATCTGTAATCATCCATTGGTGTACAGGCACAGACCAGGTTTCGATCTCCATGAGCACCGTCAATACGACCAACTGGCGGCCAATACTTCATCCGTGAGCCAATTGATTCACCTGGCACCAGACCATCCAATATAACTGGATAGCCGCCTTTTTCGCGGCTGTAACCCCGCTCCCACTGGCTCGAAACAACAGAAAGGGCTGTATGAGGCGCATGGCGCAACGCTGAGCCCTCTATGGTGAATGTGCCGTCAATGACCTCTTGAATCTCGGCTCGAATCGAAATCATGGCATCAATAAATCGGTGAATCTCGCGAATGTCTTCAGACTCGGTAGGTTCAATCATCAAAGTGCCAGCTACCGGAAATGACATCGTAGGGGCGTGGAATCCATAATCCATTAATCGCTTTGCAATGTCATCAACGCTGACACCAGAATCCTTTGTCAACCCGCGAATATCGAGAATGCATTCATGAGCTACTCGTCCATTTGCTCCGGTATAGAGAACGGGATAAGAATCTTGAAGTCTGGCTGCCATGTAATTGGCTGACAAGATCGCAACCTGAGTTGAATGCGTGAGCCCTGCTCCCCCTAGTAAACGAATGTAAGCCCAAGAAATCGGCAAGATGCTTGCAGAACCAAATGGCGCACCTGAAATTGGACCAGGTCCAGTTGCTGGACCAGCTGTTGAATCCATCGGATGATTTGGCAAGAACGGCGCAAGGTGTGCCCGCGCAATAACCGGACCAACACCGGGTCCTCCTCCACCGTGTGGAATTGCGAATGTTTTGTGCAAGTTAAGGTGTGAAACATCAGCCCCAAATTTTCCGGGTTGTGCAACACCAACCAAAGCGTTTAAGTTAGCGCCGTCTACATACACCTGGCCACCTGCATCATGAATCAATGCGCAGATTTCCGATACCGCTGTTTCAAATACTCCATGAGTTGATGGATAGGTGATCATCAACGCAGCAAGTGTGGCTCCGTGCTCTGCAATCTTTGACTTGATGTCAGCGATTGAAACGTTTCCGTTGTCATCACAATCGATTACGACCACTTGCATGCCAGCCATAACAGCCGATGCTGCGTTAGTACCGTGGGCACTAGATGGAATCAAACAAATTGTACGGCCCTGGTCTCCACGTGAATCATGGTAATTACGAATCGCAAGCAGTCCTGCGAACTCCCCTTGACTACCAGCATTTGGTTGTAAGGAAACAGCGTCGTAACCTGTGATCGCCACTAACCAGTCTGAAAGCTGCTTGATCAATTTGCGGGTACCGATATTTTGATCAGCTGGAGCAAAAGGATGAAGTGATGAAAACTCGGGCCACGTGACCGCTTCCATTTCCGTTACAGAATTTAACTTCATGGTGCACGAGCCCAATGGAATCATCGTGCGATCAAGTGCTAGATCTTTATCTGCCAAATTACGCAGGTAACGCATCATTCCTGTTTCGCTGTGATTAGTATTGAAAACTGGGTGCGATAAATACTTACTTGTTCGAAGGAACTTTGTAGGGATCTTCTCCCCCGCAACATCCTTTAACCCGAGGATTGAAAGCACATCTGCGAATAATCCTTCTGTTGTTTGCTCATCAAAGGAAACTCGTAGTTCGGTTGCACTGACTTTTCTGAAGTTAATGCCCTTCGCCTCAGCCTTGGCGTGAATAGCATCTGCATTGTCAACAACAATGTGAACGGTATCGAACACAACATCTTCTCGGTTGTTTGTTGCAGCATGCAGTCGTGCCGCAAAGCCATAAACTCGCTCTGCGATTTGTCTCAAACCTGCTGGTCCGTGCCACATGGCATAGAACGCACTCATGTTTGCTAAAAGAACTTGCGCTGTACAAATATTCGAAGTCGCCTTATCGCGGCGAATATGTTGCTCGCGTGTTTGAAGCGCTAGACGGAATGCGGGTTTACCGGTTGCATCAATACTTTGACCAACTAGTCGACCCGGCATAGATCGTTCTAGTCCAGATCGAACTGCTAAGAAACCGGCGTGAGGTCCGCCAAATCCCATGGGCACTCCAAAGCGCTGTGCGGTACCAACTGCAATATCAGCGCCCCACTCCCCTGGCGCCTTCAACAGCGTTAGCGCCAATAGATCCGTTGCAGCAATCACTAGTGCATCGCGTGAATGTGCATACTCTGCGAACGAGGTGTAATCGATAACCGTTCCGGTTGTATCCGGATACTGCAATAGCGCTCCGAAGAATTCACCGTCGTACCCATCGCGCACAACATGACCAGAATCAATTTCAACAACTTTGATTCCTAGCGGCTTAGCACGTGTGATCACAACTGCTTTTGTTTGTGGATGTACATGTTCTTCGATGAGAAAAACAGCATCATCGCTTAGCTTGGAAGCACGACGTGCAAGTGTCATGGCTTCGGCAGCCGCCGTGCTTTCATCAAGCATCGAAGCGTTTGAAATGTTAAGTGCAGTTAATTCACACACCATGGTTTGAAAAGCAAAAAGTGCTTCCAAGCGACCTTGCGAAATTTCAGGTTGATACGGTGTGTAGGCGGTGTACCAAGATGGGTTTTCCAGCACGTTTCTCTTGATCACTGGCGGCACTATCGTTCCGTAGTATCCAGTACCAATTAATGAAGAGAAGACTTTGTTTTCCGAAGCAATCTCTCGCAACTCTGCAATCACTTCGACTTCGCTTTTGCCCGAATCCAGCGCCTTCTCGATAACGCCTTTGATGGCAATATTTGCCGGAACTACATCAATGATGAATGAGGATAAATCTGAATAACCCAATGCTTTCAACATCGTCATCTCATCTACTGAGGTTGGTCCTATATGACGATCCTCAAATGAACGACTCATGGCAATTCCTCATCCTGTTCAAAGCCTCTCGCCTAAAAGTGCAAGGGCAGGGATGAAGAATAAGGTGAATTAAGCGCCTTTGCTCTTTCTACGCAGCGAGAGTTCATCGTTATTTTCGCCACCTATTACCTGGCCGTTGATTTCGCCCTGTAGTACAGATAGAGATCCTTCAACCTCGTGCCAGACCTTGCCGACAGCAATTCCGAAGACTCCTTGGCCACCTTGCAAAAGATCGATGATTTCATCGGGACTTGAGCACTCATAAATTGAAGCCCCATCACTCATCAAGGTGATTCTTTCTAAATCCGTCACTCCCCTGCTGCGTAAATGATCGACAGCTGTACGAATATTTTGCAGCGAAACACCAGCATCTAGCAAACGCTTTACAATCTTTAAAACCAAAATGTCACGAAAGCCATACAGGCGTTGAGTTCCGGAACCACTTGCAGTTCTAATTCCTGGTTCTACTAAACCTGTGCGCGCCCAATAATCTAATTGGCGATATGTAATCCCAGCGGCAGAACATGCAGTAGCGCCGCGGTAGCCAATTTCTAACTCTTCTGGGCTCATGGGGAATGGCTCATTTCTAATGGGGAGTGAGATAAATGTAGACCCGCAGACTCTGGATGCCAAGGAACGACACGACCCAAACCTCTACTTTAGGTTGAGAGTTGAGCCTAGCCTACGAAGTCTTCTGGGTTGATTTGGTCTAGGAACTCCCGGAACTTTTCAACCTCTTGGTTCTCCCCATCGCCCTGTGGGATCTCGATTCCGATCTCATCTAAGAGCTCTTGCGCAGCCAAAATATTGCTGTGGCTTCGAACCGCCAAAGCTATGGCATCAGATGGTCTAGCCGAGATCGTCAGCTGCCCTGCGTCGGAATCACGCAGAAGCATCGTGGCGTAGAAAATTCCATCCTTGATTTCTGTCAGATGGACCGCCGTTAGGGTCGCATCCAGAAGCTCAAGTAAATTGTTCATCAGATCGTGCGTCAAAGGTCGTGGTGGTTCAACACCTTGCTGGGCAAATGCGATCGCTGTCGCTTCCACCGCCCCTACCCAAATAGGCAGAAATCTGGAGCCATCGATTTCTTTAAGCAAGACAATCGGTTGGTTAGATGGCATCTCGACGCGAACACCGATTACCTCCATTGGAATCAACATGGGGTGTGTGCTCGATTAACGAAGGCGATTGAGTCCGCCGCGCACAAGTGCTGCATGTAGGCGAATGGAAAGAGATGCAATCTCCTTTTGAACCTCTTCAGCACGCGCCTTTGACTCGGCACTCTTTTGACGTGTCAATGGTGTGATGACCTGTTCGATCAAACCTATCTCGCGATCAGCAGCAGATTTGAATGAGCGAAGATGGCGAGCTTCAATTCCAAAGCCACCCATCTCGGTAACCGCCTTGGCGATTGCAAGAGCGTCTCCATCGTAATGACGTCCGCGTGGTGCGATCAATCCATATCCTTCAAGTTCAACCAAGTGCTCTTCTGCGAGGCCACTATTTTTCAAAAGCTCTTCACGAGATAGTCGCATTTCGCTGACTTCAGCAAATGCACTTGGGGCCATCTCGCCATCGATTGTTGCTAATCCGATGTTTGGGCGAGCTACTCCACCAACCGCTGCTGGCTGCAATCCACGATCGATCGCATCAAGGTTGTCCTTGATTACCTTTAGTGGCAAGTACTGATCGCGTTGTGCCAACAGTACATAACGTAAACGTTCTAGGTCAGAGCTGGTGAACTTGCGGTAACCAGAGGGCGTACGTTGCGGTTCAATCAAACCTTCAGATTCTAGAAAACGAATCTTCGAAATTGTGATGTCTGCAAAATCTCCGCGCAAACGGTTTAGAACTTCCCCGATGCTTAAGTACGCGCGTGCTGGAACTGCCATGACTACTCCCCTAGTTTCTTCGTGACTCAATAATTAATCGTGTGAATTACTTGTTCGAACCGATAAAAAGTAAATGGAACTTGCCAATCTGGAACTCATCACCAGAAACAAGTGTGTGTTCCGAAATCGACACATTGTTGATGTAGGTTCCATTAAGAGATCCGGCATCCTTTAAAACAAAATCTTTGCCATTTTTGAGCACAGTTGCGTGGGTTCTAGAAACCGTTACATCGTCCAAGAAAATCTCGCTTTCAGCAGATCTTCCTATGGATGCACCTTCGGCAGTTATGAGGAAACGAGAACCTTTATGTGAACCACGCGGAATCAGAATCATCGCTTTTTCGCCCTGAGAGCTTTGGATCTCTGAAACCACTGCCCGGTCTTCTGCAGAAAGTAATGCCAACTGCTCTTCCAAATAGTTAGCAGGGGAATTGCTAACTTCACGTACACCTAAATGCAGGGTGGTAGTTAACTCATTGTGCGATTGTTCTGCAGCCATTGTCTCTACCTCCTCACCGTGTACTTAAGGGTGACACTAGAGAGTTAGCGGAATAAGGTCAAGCGGTAATTCCTACGTATTGGGCCGCTGTTAATAGGTCAGTAGGCGCCGAAGTGACCTCGATTTTAGCCAGCCAGCCAGCACCATATGGATCAGAGTTGATTGTTTCTGGCGAATTAGATAGTGCATCATTTATCGCTACGATGGTTCCGGTAACGGGTGCGTAGATGTCAGAAACACTTTTAGTCGATTCAACTTCGCCGCATACTTTTCCGGCAACAACTGATTCGCCAACTTTTGGAAGTTGCACATAAACAATGTCGCCCAATGCCGCTTGCGCGTAATCAGTGATACCCATTGTGAATGTTAAATCAACAGCTGAAACCCATTCATGTTCCTTTGTATATGACAACTCATTAGGAATCGATGACATGTGTCCCTCTTATCTGCCAAATGCCTTGGCGCGCATAACTAATACCTGTCGAAATGTAGAGGGCAATCCCCCAGATGGCAAAACTCCACCCCAATACAAAAGCGATTGTTCCTAAAACGCCATCTGATTGAGCCAAAAGTAGAAACGGGAAGGCGTACATCAAATTGAAGGTGGCGGCTTTGCCAAGATAGGTCACCGTAAAAGGAGCTATACCTCTACGATTCATAATGATCGTGATGATTCCAAGTGCAATATCCCGGCCAACAATTATCACAATCATCCAGGTCGGGATAATGTCCCTGATCAGAAATACAACGAGAATCGCCAGAATGTAAAGGCGATCGATTGCAGGATCGGCTAATTCTCCAAAACGGGATGTTTGATTCCACGCTCTTGCGATTTTTCCATCGAAGTAATCAGTTGCTCCCCCGATTGCTAAAACCACAATTGCCCAACCATCTGCTTCAAGATTTAGGGTTAAGTAAATGAACAGTGGAATACCCAGAAAACGTAGAAAGGTGAGAGCGTTTGGAACGCTAATCACTGAACTACTCATTCCTTATCGCGCTCCTTGACTCTAACCGCCACCTGAACAGGGGTGCCCGGGAATTTGAACTCTTCACGTAAGCGGCGCTCAATAAAGCGACGATAGGAAGCCTCAATCCAGCCACTAGAAAACACCACAAATTTAGGTGGCGCAATACCGGCCTGCGTTGCGTAATAAACCTTTGGCTGCTTTCCACCACGTACCGGCGGAGGTGTCGCGCCAATAAGTGCTCCCAAGAAAGAGTTGAGTTTTGCAGTGGGCACTCGTCGTTCCCAACTATCAAGTGCAGTCCGAAGTGCTGGTGCCAAGCGGTCACGGTGCCATCCTGTTTTTGCCGCAAGGTTTACTCGCTGTGCCCATTCAACTTGATCAAGATGTCGATCAATTTCGCGGTCTAATTGATTCCGACGGTCTTCATCCACTAAATCCCATTTGTTCATCACTATCACCATTGCTTTACCGGCTTCTTCGACCATGGTGATCACGCGCAAATCTTGTTCCGTAATTGGCTCTGAAGCATCCAAGACAACTACAGCAACTTCGCAACGCTCTAACGCCGTAGCTGTTCGCAACGAAGCGTAGTAATCCGTTCCCGAATCTTGGTTCGCACGCTTTTTTAATCCAGCAGTATCGATAAATCTCCAAGTTGATCCACCGAAAGAAAGTAATGAGTCGACCGGATCACGTGTTGTTCCGGCTACATCGTCAACAATCGATAATGACTCACCCGCAATTGCATTGAACAAAGATGACTTGCCAACATTTGGTCTACCGATTAACGCAACCTTGCGATAGCCATCTTGATTTTGAGCTCGTCCTACTTCAGGTAGCACGGCGACAATGTGATCCAGCAAGTCACCGCTTCCGCGACCGTGTAGTGCCGAAACAAAACGTGGTTCGCCTAATCCCAAACTCCACAAGCCATGAGCTTCAGCTTCTTCACGTTCGCCATCGACTTTGTTGCCAATTAAAATTGTTGGCTTCTTTGCTTTGCGTAGATGCTGTACCAAAGTGTCATCTTCGTCCAATGCACCAACT
>DAISII010000007.1:0-2541 GCA_036822115.1 Candidatus Planktophila sp. | reverse complement strand
AACTTGTGCGTCTACAACGAAGGCAAGAACATCGGCTTCTTGCATCGCAAGTTCTGAACCCGCACTTACTTGCACCGAAATACCATCGGGTTTTGATTCCCAACCACCTGTATCCATAATGATGAAGCGACGACCACCCCATTCGCATTCGTATTGAATGCGATCGCGTGTGACGCCAGGTGTATCTTCAACGATTGCTTCACGACGACCTAAGAACCGATTGATCAATGTTGATTTTCCAACGTTGGGACGTCCCAGGATTGCAACGATTGGCAAACCCAGCAGATTACGCTTCTTTAAGAGCTCCCAAATTCGCTCGATAGTTTCGTCAAGATCCAAATACGTTGAGTCAACTTCTACGGCATCTGCGGCCATTGTTAAAGGTGACACTGGGCGCGTTGAATCAATTACATCGCGGTTATCCAAAGATGCTTTCACATCAACGCTTTTATCTTCAGTTTCATTTTCACGACGGACCGTACGCGCATCCAAATCCGCGGTCAGATAGATTTTCAATCCTGCTTCGGGCGCAACAACTGTTCCGATATCGCGACCTTCGACAACAATTCCACGTTCGGCTGAATCAATGATGCGGTGTTGTAATTTCATTAACTCGTGACGAATTTCAGGTATCGCGCTGATGCGTGACACGTTTTCGGTTACCGATGTACCACGGATGGCATGCGTAATCTGAGTTTCCCCCGCAAAAACATTAGGAGATTGCGGATCTGCATCAAAAGTAATTGGATGATCCTTGATAGCTTGCAAAATTGAAAAAGCTTCATCGCATTTATGTTCTAACGCAAGCCACGTAACTGCGCGATACAAGGCACCTGTATCTAAATAATTCCAGCCTGCACGTACTGCAATTGCTTTTGCCGTACTTGATTTACCTGCCCCACTCGGGCCATCAATTGCAACGATTATGCCCATGTACTGAGCCTACTTCTATTTACGAACCGGATGAACGTTCCATCCGATCGAGGTTAAATGCGCAGACAATTTCTCTGCATCCGACGATGACAATGACAAGGTGATTAAGGCGCTTAATTGCCCAGGTGAATGTTCGATATTCAAATCTTCAACGTTTACTTGCATCGCAGCACATTCATTAAAAATTGCACCTAGTTGTCCAGGCTTATCATCAATAACAATCGGCAAATAACTATATTCACGTGCTCTGCCGCCATGTTTTCCAGGAATTAAATCTTTTCCTGCTCGGCCTGCAGCAATTAATTCAGCGATTAGGGCAGGTTCTTCTAAGGAGCTAATCATCTGTGTCAGATCGCTTTGTAGACTTATAAGTAATTGAGAAATTTCGGCACGGTTGCTATGAATAATCTCTTTCCATAACTGTTCATCCGATGCGGCTATCCGCGTGGTATCCCGAAGGCCCTGACCGGCCAGCTCCATCCACGCAACCGGAGTTCCTGTTAACTGCTTAGCGACCAGTGATGAGACGATCTGGGGCAGGTGGGAAATCTTTGCCACAGCGGCGTCATGGTCGGTGGCGGAAAGCTCTATCGGTGTTGCCCCTAAAGTTTCAATCAGTTCAATTACCAGAGCTTTAGATTCAGGTAGGCAATCCTGCGTAGGCGTAAGTATCCAACTGCGCCCCTGGAACAGATCGGCCCTAGCAGAGCCTGCACCGCCGATTTCACGGCCTGCCATTGGATGGGTAGGCAAAAAGTGCGTCGAAAGCGCTGGAAATGTCTGAACCTTATGTACAACTTCATTCTTAACGCTACCAACATCCATAAATGTCGAGTGTGGGTTTATAGATAATTCTGGTGTAATGACCTGGTTTAGAGCTGATGTCGGAATCGCTAGAACCACTAGCTCTGGATTAACCACTTCTGCCCCACCAATTAGATCCTGGGCCAAAGCCTGAGCTGAAGTATCTGAATCAATCATCTCGACCGAAATTCCATGCTGAACTAACCCCAAACCGATGGAGGTTCCTATCAATCCCGAACCTACTATTCGCACCTTGCTGAGCATTATTGGGCTATATCTCGGCGTAGAGAGACAGCTCCATGGAGATAAATGTGCGTGATCTGCTCTGGCGTGCGCTCTGTCTCAACATGGAGCATCGTCCGTACGGTTCGATTAAGCGCTCCCGGAACTGCCACTTCTACAGATCCTATCAGGGGCACGTTCGCAAAACCCATCTCACGACAGGCTGCGGCAGGAAAAGCGGCATCTAGATCCACTGTGCTTGTGAAGAAAACTGAAATAACATCTGAGGGCACCAGTTCGTTGGCTTTCAAAATGGCAGCGATTAGCTCCTTAACGCCCGAGGCGATGTCCCCTGCGGTGTTGGCTGGAACTTGGATAGCTCCACGAATTGCACGTAATCCCATGAGATAAGGGTACCTTTCCTATCCATTTTTAGTGATCATTTGAATAATAGTTTGTCGATAAAACCTTTTAACAGTTAGACCTTTTTACGATATTTATTGCGCTGCGATTCTTTACTGATCAGATCCGTCAAAATTCTATAAATATCGATATATCGGTATGGCACGCCCCTTGTGAGCG